>JAXEMQ010000046.1:0-8631 GCA_034099845.1 Faecousia sp. | reverse complement strand
CACAAACCCGGTCAGACTGCCGGAATTTCCTGCTGAAGGTAACCGACCCGGAACTTCTCAGCACCACCGGCGGGATTGTGCAGGGCATGTCGGGAAGCCCCATTTTGCAGGACGGGCACCTGATCGGCGCGGTGACCCACGTTCTTGTGAACGACCCTACGGTGGGGTACGGTATCTATATCCAGAATATGCTTGACGCGGCGGCATAAGGAAATTGGAACGGATTCCTGTTGACGAGGTAGCTGAATTCGGATATAATAATATAAGAATTTGACTATCAGGAGGAATGATTATGAATATTCGACCTTCCGCTGCCATTCGTCAGAATTACAATGAAATCGCCGATCTGTGCCGTAAATCCAAGGAGCCTGTCTATCTCACCAAAAACGGAGAGGGCGACTTGGTCATTATGGACATTGAGAGCTTTACCCGCCGGGAGAAGATGCTGAAGCTCCGGGAGAATCTCCTTGCTGTGGAAGAGGATCGTGCCATGGGCCGCCGGGGCTGCACCATCGACGAGCTGGATCGTTTCCTGGACAGTGTTCTGGAAGAGGGATAATCGATGAAATACAAAGTCATTATCTCGGACAGAGCCAGAGAGAGCTTCGCGCTGCATCTGCGCTTTCTGGCCCAGGCCAGCAAATCGGCGGCAGTCAAACTGAAACATCGATTTTTGCAGGAAATCCGATCTCTGGAGGAAATGCCCCAGCGTTATCCATTCTTCAATGAGGACTATATCCCGGTAAACAAGTATCACAAGCTGTATGTAGAGAGCTGGTATCTTGTACTGTACCAGATACGCGATGACACGGTATATGTGGACTGGATCGTGGATTGCAGGCGGGACTATTCGTGGCTGCTGAAATAGAAAATTCTGTAGGCATCATCACTTTACCCATGTGCTCGTCAATGACCCCACCATGGGGTATAGAATTTGTATTCAGAATATGCTGGACGCGGCAGGGTGAAGCATGGCAGCCGGCGGAAGCGAAGCACCGCTTTCCCGGCTGCTTTTCCAGTATGCCATCATAACACAGACCGGCGCATTCTTCAAGATAAACCCACAGCCATTGACAGGAATACGACGTTTTTGTATAATTTTTTCATTACCGTTTGAAGGGAGCAACAGGAATGGTTTTTTCCAGTCTGCTTTTTTTATATGCCTTTTTCCCCTTATGCCTGCTGGCCTGCGTCCTCTTTCGGGATCAGCGGCGGCAAAACCGGGTGCTGCTGATTTTTTCCCTGATCTTCTACGGATGGGGCGGCCCCAAATATCTGCTGCTTCTGATGTTTATGGCACTGGTCTCCTGGTTCTGCGCCCTGAAAACAGAGGGTGCCGCCGAACCGGGTTTGCGGAAGCTCTGGGTGGCAGGAGCGGCGGTCATCGACATTGCCCTCATCGGTTGGTTTAAATATGCGGGCTTCCTGTTCAGCTTCTTTGGTCCGGTCCCTCCGGTGATTCAGAAAATCGTGCTGCCCATCGGCATCTCCTTTTATACCTTCCAGCTGCTGACCTATGTGGTGGATGTATATCGTGGGGAGGCCGCGGCCCAGAAAAGCTACTGGAATGTTTTGCTTTACGCGGCTCTGTTTCATCAGTGCATTGCCGGTCCCATCGTCCGGTACAAAACCATTGAGCGGGAGCTGTTTCTGGAGCCCCGGAAGTGCCAGTGGTGCAGCGGTACCCTCCGGTTTTCCACAGGTCTTGCCAAAAAAGTCCTTCTTGCCAATCCCTGCGGTGCCCTGGCTGACAGCCTGATTCTTTCCACCGACGCGATTTCCGCCGCCGGGCAGTTCTCCGCCAACCTGGCCGCCCTGCAAAATCAGTCCGTTTTGGGCTGCTGGGTGGGGATACTGGCCTATTCTCTGCACATCTACCTGGACTTTTCCGCCTATTCCGATATGGCCATCGGCATGGGCCGGATGCTGGGACTCCATTACCCGGAAAACTTCAACTATCCCTACATATCCCGCAGCGTAACGGAATTCTGGCGCCGGTGGCACATCTCCCTGGGCACCTTCTTCCGGGACTATGTGTACATCCCCCTGGGTGGAAACCGGGGAAAGCGGTGGAAGGTAATCCGCAATACCTTTGTTGTCTGGGCCCTGACCGGGCTTTGGCACGGCGCCAGTCTCAACTATGTAGCCTGGGGATTGTGGTTTTTCCTTCTGCTGATGCTGGAGCGAGGCGGACTGAAAAAGCTTCTTTCCAGGGTTCCGGTTCTTTCAAACATCTACCTGCTCATGGCCGTGGCCATCGGCTGGGTGATCTTCCGGTTTACGGATCTAAGTCTGATGGCCGCATTTCTGCGCAGCCTCTTTGGGCTGAACGGCAACGCCCTTACGGATTTCGGCTCCGAGATTCTGCTGCAGAACAATCTGTACCTGCTGCTCTTCGCCGGGCTGATCTCCACGCCTGTATGTCCCCTGATAAAAACACGGCTGGAAACCCGCAAAGCGGGACAGGTGCTGCTCTACGGCATCCTTCCGGTTCTTCTTCTGCTGCTCAGCACTGCCTGTCTGGTCGGCAACAGCTACAATCCCTTTCTGTATTTCCAGTTCTGAGGTATCCTATGAAAGAAACAAACAACACAGAAAAGGAAAACGTCAAACCGGTGCTTCCTTTTTTCCTGGTTCTGGCACTGATTTCCCTTGTCTGCGCCATCATCCCCCTGCGGCCCACCGTTTCCTATGAAGAAAAGCGGGAACTGGCAAAGTTCCCCGAATTCAGCCCGGAAGCCTTTGTTTCCGGAAGCTATTTTAAGGAAATAGATCTGTGGTTTTCCGATACCTTCCCCGGTCGGGAGCAGTGGCTTCAGCTTTCCCAGTCCCTTTCCAGCCTGCATGGCTACGGCGACCTGGCCATTGAAGGACAGCTGCCGGATCCGGAAGAGATTCCGGAAATCCCCGCTCCCACCAAGTCCGCTGCCACGGAAGCTGTTGAGGAGGAGACCGTCCCTCCGGAGGACACCCTCC
The DNA here is from genome assembly GCA_034099845.1 of Faecousia sp. Taxonomy (GTDB): domain Bacteria; phylum Bacillota; class Clostridia; order Oscillospirales; family Oscillospiraceae; genus Faecousia. The sequence continues at coordinate 5,655 of JAXEMQ010000046.1, read as the reverse complement.
CCTCCGAAGAATCCCTTCCGGAGGAAACGGAGGAGCCGGTGCCTTCCGATGACGGGCAGCCGGAGACGGGAGACGATGTCCTATTGGATGCCACCTTCAGCAGCACCTCCGTTGTTCAGTTCAACGGAAGCGCCTATCAGCCCCTGGGCTTCTCCCAGCAGCACAGCAACTGGTATATCAAATCGGTGAATGCCTTTGCCGCCATGGCCGAACCCATGGGTGTCCGGGTTGTCAGTGCCCCGCCGCCCATTGCCATCGGCACCATGATTGACGCCAAATACCTGCCCAAGCTCCGCTCGGCCGATCCCGTCAAAACACTGAGCTATATGCACGAAAGCATGGACAGCGGCATCATCACCGTGGATACCCAGGGGGCGCTGATACCCCATCGGGATGAATACCTGTTCTTCCACTCGGATCACCACTGGACCGCCCTGGCCGCCTACTATTGCTACCGGGCCACCTGCGAAGCAATGGGGCTGTATCCTGCGGATTTGGAAGACTTTGAGGTGCTGGATCAGGGTCCCTTCAAGGGCACTCTGGCCGGGCGTGTCACCTATCCGCGCAAGCTCACGCCGGACAACGTGGTCTCTTACATCCCCCCCGGAGAGGTGACCCTGACCGTTTACGGCAACAACGGAAGCACCCGGGAGGGCAAGGTGATCCGGGATATGCGCAACGACAAAATCGGAAGCAAGTACCTGTGCTTCCTGGAAAGCGACCAGCCGCTGGTTTGTATGACGAATCACAGCCTGCCCGGAGACGCGGGGAATTTGCTGGTTCTCAAGGATTCCTTCGGAAACTGCTTTGTTCCCTTCTTCAGCCAGAACTACCGCAATGTCTACGCCATTGACTACCGGAAGTTCGGGCAAACATCCCTGAAGAATCTTCTGGAAACATATGATATTCAGGATGTGATCTTCGCCCCCAACCTGATGAGCACCCAGTCCGACGCCGGTATGCGTGCCCTGGGCTCCCAATGCGGCCTGCATTTCAAATGAATACGCGGCTCCCCGGGCTTTGAGACCCGGGGAGCCGATTCTTATTCCTTCCGTTTGCAGGCACAGAAATATGCCTTTTCATAATCTCCCTGGGCCCGGTAGCACTCCTCCAGCAAAGGAAGGGACTGTTTTTCATCCCCCAGCAGCAGGAGCTTTTCAGCGGCGGAGAAAGCCCCCTGACGCAGCTCTGCGGTTCCACGGAGGGTATACCAAAGGGGATCCCGGTTTTCAACCGCCTCCAGCAGCCGCCCGGCCCGGTCAAAGTCCCCCTTTTCCACCGCCAGCCTTGCCCGCAGCATCAGTTCCTCATCCAGCCCGGGAAGGGCATCCCGCTTTTTCCCAACAGCGGCGCGAAGCGCCTCCCGTTTTTCAAGCAGGGTTTTGCCGATATAGGGACTGGTAAATTCCTCCGACCGCGTCAGCAGCTTTGCCGCCACCGGCAGGCGGCCCTCCCGAATGGCCGTTTGGGCAATCTCCATACAGCACAGAAAGCCCAACAGACCCATCTCCCATTCATACAGCTCATCCGGGCCCCGATACTCCCCCAAAAGCCGAAGGGCTCTGGAATACTTTTTCTGGGCAAAGGCCTCCTTTGCCCCGTCCATCACCGGACGGTTGAGGCAGGCGTCTGCCTCTCCCAGAAAATACCCCACCGGTTTCTGGAGCACGGATGCCAGATACTGCAGCGTTTTCATGGAAGGCTTTGCCTGCCCGTTTTCAATCCGAGAGAGCATATTCCGGGTAATGGTGTCTCCGCATACCTGACGTTGGGACAAGCCCAGCTCCAGCCGGGTCTGCCGCAGTTTTTCTCCCAGTTCCATTTGCCGCCTCCACAGTCATTCTTCCACCCCATTGTATCAAAGCAGCCTTCAAATTGCTAGGGCTTATCTGATCTTACAAAAAATTCATTTGCTATTTCCGACCCTTTGGTTTATAACTAGTATTAAGGCAACACCGCTTAGGTGGGAACTGCGGGCTTCGGCGGATCTTTTGCCCCAATCGTGCAGTATGAAAAATGGGAAATACATCCAGTATTCCCGCGTTTTTCATACTTTCGCTCGGGTCAAAACACTGGCCGAATCTCCTTGCCCCATTATGCGGTGCTGCCTTAAGAAAGTGAGGGTCATAAGAAATGATTCAAAACCGAGAACTGAAGCAGCAGGCCCGGGAACGGCTGGAAGCCTGCCCCCAGGAAAAGAAAATCGGGCTGCTCTATGGGGGAAGTCTGTTTGTCATCAGTGTGGTCTATTTGCTTGCCGACCTGCTGATCTCCCGCCTGACCCCTCAGACCGGCGGTCTTTCCACCATCGGTACCCGTTCCTTTATGTCGGCACTGTCCGGCATCTTGCCCGTTGTCACCAGTTTGCTGTCCATGTGTCTGGGCTTCGGCTATATGGGCGGCATGGTCCGTATCAGCCGGGGACAATACGCTTCCCCCAACGCTCTGCGCACCGGCTTTGAGCGGTTTTGGCCTTTGCTCCGGCTGAACTTTTTCAAGGGCCTGATCGTGCTTGGGTTTTCCATGGGCGCGTTCTATCTGGCAACCATCCTTTTTACACTGTCGCCCTTTTCCGACCGGCTGATTCAGGCTCTGGAGCCCGTGGTTTCCGGCGGCAGCCTGCTCAGTGAAGGCACCATGGAACTGACCGAGGGGGTAATAGATGCCGTAAACGCGTCCCTGCTTCCCCTGATGGCGATTTTTCTGGTCATCGCCGCTGTGTTTGTGGTTCCCCTGCTCTACCGTCTGCGGATGACCGACTATGTGCTTTATGATCATCCGGAAGCCGGCGCACTGTACGCAATCCGGGAAAGCAAAAAGATGATGCGCTTCCACCGGCTTTCCGTATTCAAGCTGGACCTGAGCTTCTGGTGGTTCTATCTGGCTCTGGCCCTCAGCTACGCCCTGAACTACGCGCCCATGTTTCTGTCCGTTTCCGGAATTTCCCTGCCCGTGGAGGGGGAAGCCCTTTCCGTTCTCTGCTTCCTGCTGTCCTGTGCCGCCGAATTTGTTGTGATCTACTTCCTGCGGAGCCGAATGGAGGTAACCTGCGCGCTGGCATACAACCGGCTGAAACCCAAGGAGCAATCCACCGGCGCGGTGCTGGGCAATATTTTTCAGATGTGACCGCCGCCTTCAGAACGCGGATCCTCTCCGGGCCGGACAGGATCCGCTCTTTTACTGCCTTTTGGGCGGAATTGCCCCAGGGGAAGAAAAAAGGCTGGCAAGCCTTGACAGAAAAATTGTTTTTCGCTATACTAAAATCAAGCGAAAAATTGGTCTTGTTTTATGGAAAATGACCATACTCAATTTTTTCAGGGGGTATCATTCATGGATTACAATGCTTTGATTCAAAACAGAAAGTCTGCCCGCCAGTTCACCAATGAAAAGGTTGCCGACGTGGTTTGCGCCGAGCTGGAAAGCTATTTTCGCGGCGGATGCCAGAAGCTTGTTCCGCAGATTTCCACGGAGCTGAGATTTTTCGGCAATCAATCCCGTCAGGCTCTGGAACGGGCGGCGGGCTACAACGAATTTCTGGTGGGCGCGCCCCAGTACATGGTGCTGCTGTCCGAGAAAGCGGAGCATATCTATGAGAACGCGGGCTTTGTAATGGAGGATCTGGTCCTGAAGCTGGAGGATATGGGCCTGGGCTCCTGCTGGCTGACCTTTACCGACGGCAAGTCCATTAAGGACGTTCTGGGCATTGACTCTCCTCTGGAGGTCGCCGCCATTGCCGCCTTCGGCTATCCCCAGAAAGCCAGAAAGAATATGCGCTTCAACGTTCTGAGCATGACCAATGTGGATATGGCCGCCAAACGGCACTACTTTGACCCCAAGCGCCCCGTGGGGGATATGGTGTTTATGGACACCTGGGGAGAGACGAAGGGCCGGGACGAATACATCGGCTTCTACGACGATATGCTCTGGGAAGCTTTCTTTGCCGCCTCCATGTCTCCCAGCTATCTGAACCGGCAGGCCTATGGATTTGTCATCGCGGACGGAGAGATTGTGCTGGTCAGCCGTCCTGATGACTACAATACGGAAATCGACGGCAACCTGAGTCTTGGTGTGGTGATGCTGCACTTCGCCGCCGCTGCCTCCGCCTGGGCCGGCCATGTAACCTGGAAGCTGGGCACCGATGCCAAGCAGATTCCTCTGCCCGAAGGCTACCGGGTGGTCGCTTCCTGCAGCCTGTAACGATCATAACCGTTTATCTCCCGAGTGCTTTCCCCACTCGGGAGATGTTTTCCTGATAAGGGAAAAGCCCAGCCGTTTGGCTGGACTTTTTTATGGAGCGGGTGACGAGCCTTCGCCGCCTCGTGCCGCTGGCACTCCTATGGTTGCATTGCCGTCCAGCCGGCAATGCCCGACAGTCCACCGGACTGTCGGATTCAATTGTTCGAGCCTCGTCACCAGAAAAAGAAAAGCCCAGCCGTTTGGCTGGACTTTTTTGGAGCGGGTGACGAGGCTCGAACTCGCTACCTCCACCTTGGCAAGGTGGCGCTCTACCGGATGAGCTACACCCGCGGAACGGGTGTATTATATCAAATTTCCCGAAAATGTCAAGAGGGATTTCCAAGGTATACGAAAAACCTTGGGATCATACCCGCTTCCCTATTGACGGTTCTTTCTTTCAGCAGGCGTAAAAGGGATTTGCTTGGTGCAGCTGCATGGTACTGGGCCGGACTATTCTTCCGTAAACACAAACAGGTCCTCAACTGAAACACCGAATACTTTTGCAATATCCATGGCAAGCTTCAGAGACGGATTGTATTTTCCGTTCTCCAGGTGGACAATGGTTTCCCGGCGGGCTTTCACCTTTTCTGCCAATTCCGATTGCTTCATCCCTGCTTTTTCACGATATTCCTTTACTTTCGTGATAAGCGCCATCTTATACTCCTCTCGTATCCATAATCGAGAACAGGATTGTCCGGATAACGGAAAGGATGATCAGCAGCCCCATCAACAAATAGCCAATCACCTCTGTTGTTACCGTAAATCTCAGGATTGCGCTCAGAAAAGCGATACATACCATGGCAATCCGTGCGATTGTGAGGCAGACCGCGTCGCATCTTCGAAGATTCGCAACGACCATTTCATCGGCAATCTCTTTTTTGTAACGTCTTTCCCGCAGAGACAAGAATACATAGAAGCACAGCGCAAAAATGCCCACGGTATTTGTGATTGTGGTGTAGTAGCTATGCCAATCATTCCTTGCCCAACACCAATAGTAAACCGCAATGCAGACAGCCAATACGATCCGTGCTCCGACCAGTTCTCTCATTGTCACTTTTGTTTTCATAACAAACCTCCTTGATGTGATATATTTATCACTTATGTTATAAATATATCACACAATTACAGTTTGTCAATAGTAAAAGTGAAAAATATTTCACTTTAAAGAAAGATGTCGAATGAAATGGTTCGAGCCTCGTTTTCCACCCGCAAAAAAGCCCAGCTTGTTGGCTGGACTTTTTTATGGAGCGGGTGACGAGCCTTCGCCGCCACGTGCCGCTGGCACTCCTAGGGTTGATTTGCCGTCCCGCCGGAAAGGCCCGACAGTCCACCGGACTGTCGGATTCAATTGTTCGAGCCTCGTCACCCGCAAAAAAAGCCCAGCCGTTTGGCTGGACTTTTTTCTGGAGCGGGTGACGA
>JAXEMQ010000041.1:0-11581 GCA_034099845.1 Faecousia sp. | reverse complement strand
GGCTACCGCATCACCGACACGCTCTACCTGACGAAGAGCGGTCTGGCGGTGAATCTGGTGATGGAAAACGGAAAGGTCACATTCGAGTCCAGATTCGACGGCACGAATTATACTTCCGATCACATCACTGCCACCGGCTTTGGCACCATGGGGCAGGCCCGGGAGCTGGAGTACGACATCAACGGTATGATTCGCCATAACGGCAAGCTGTACCTGCGGATGGGCAACCTTCTGGCTCTGTTCGAGGACGGCGTTCTGACACCGCTGAGCGTGGGTGAATCCAACGAAATCCTCTATACCGTTGCACCCACCACCGACAATGTCCCTGCCATCCAGATTCTGGCGAAAGAGAAAGTCTTCCTGGAACGGCTGACACCGGAAATCTGTGTGGATATTCAGGGCAGCTACTGGTATCTGCCCAAGGGCGCCGAAACACCTGACAACGCAGACGCACAGCAGACTTTTGCGTTCCGCCTCAGAGCCGCAGGCAGCACCACCGTCACCTATGGCGGTAAGGTCTATCTGATCATCAGCCACGATGATGACGGCAATCTCTGCTTCGCCATGCCCGAGAGCGGTGTGCTGGCCAAGTCCAACGGTGTCATCACCAGAACGGATGATTCCCAGATGGATGTCAAGATCGTGGAAAACACCACCACGAAGACAAACTATGCCATCGGCCAGATTGGGACGGAAGGCGCCCTCGAGGATGTCACCGTAACGCTTGGCAGCCCTGTGGCAAGCCTGGTAAACGGCAATACCGACAAGACCCTGCAGAACATTCAGACCAACGGCGGCGACGTGATCCTCATCGCCCAGGGTGACAAGGCATCCCTTGGCACCAGCGGCACCGATCCGCTGATCATCGACGCGGCAAAGGGTACCGTGAAGATCCAGACCCCCGAGAACGCCGAGACAATCGCGGTAAATACCTATCTGGTACTGACGAAGGACACGACCCTGACACCGGAAAACATCATCGTGGATGGTGTGGAGTACAAGGTGGTTGGACAGAAGGCCCAGGATTCCACGGACAATGTGGATATTACCTGCGGCAGCCTGCGGGTCATCAACGGCGGCCTGGCGGACATTTCCACCGACGGAACACTGTATCTCACCTATCTGGGTGTGGATGACCAGGACAGCACCGGCAACAGCAAGGCGGTTCTTCAGGCAGCCGAAAGCATCACCGTGGAAGAACTGAATACCGTGGGCGGAACCACCGGGCTTACCAGCACCGGCGGAAGCGTAACGGTAACCGAGCTGACGGCCACCGAAGAGGCCAAGGTCACCGTAGACGCGGCCACGGCCTTTGAATCCGAAACCATGAAGGTGACAGGCTCCACGGTCAAGGTTACCAGTGACGGCACCGGAAAGATCACCGGTCTGACGGCCACCAAGAAGGCCAACGTTACCGTAGACACGGCCACGGCCTTTGAATCCAAAACCATGGATGTGACAGGCTCCACGGTCAACGTAACCAGCGGCGGCACCGGAAAGATTACCGATCTGACGGCCACCGAAAACGCCAGCGTCACCGTAGACACGGCCTCTGACTTCGAATCTGAGACCATGAACGTGACAGGCTCCACGGTCAACGTAACCAGCGGCGGCACCGGAAAGATTACCGGTCTGACGGCCACCGAAAACGCCAGCGTTACCGTAGACACGGCCACGGCCTTTGAATCCAAAACCATGGATGTGAAGGGCTCCACGGTCACCGTTACCAGTGACGGCGCCGCGCGGATTGCCGATTTGACCGCATCCGACAGCGCTTCCGTCCAGGTGCATACGGCAGGAGACATCACCCTCGGCACCCTGGATCTGGAAGACGCCGTGGCGGCATTCACCAGCCTGAACGATGCCAATGGCTATGCGCTGCCCGGTTCCGGCAGCATCACCGGCGGCGGTAAGTTCACGGCAGACTACGTGGAAGCGGACCGGAGCCGTCTGGAGATCGATGTATGGCAGGACCTGCGGATCTTCAACGAAACCGGCGACGAGGCTTCCGGTGAGGACCGGATGGAGAATGTGCTGGTCCTGCGGGATATGCACGGCACCCAGACGGTGGGCAATACCCAGCAGAAGCGGGGGGCCTCCCTTACCAGCCGGAACGGCGCGGTAGACAGCACCCACGATGATTACAGTGTCTACACCGCCGCGGACGGAAGCGCCTTCTTCCTGCAGGACGGCCAGTGGTATGCCCTGGAGGGCAGCGGCGACAGCCTGCGGTTTGTGAAGCTGGAGACCGCTCCCGACCTGACGGGATATACCGACAGAGGAAGATACAGCCTCTACATCGGCTCCTCTGATGAAAATGCTTCCGGCTACCTGCCGAAGTATGCCGGTGTCCTCGTTCTGGAGCAAAGCGGAGACTTCTACCAAATCGGGGCCAACGGCATTGAAAAGGACGATCACCTTTCTTCCGACTTCCTGGATGCCCAGAAGCTGCTGAATGTGGGCGCCCGGAATTGCTATGACAGCTGGTTCACGGACAACGCGGATCTGATGGTCTCCGCTCTTGGGGACATTCAGGTAAGAGACGGCCTGCTGCTGACCAACAGCACCAATGCGAGCCTGACCTCCAACGCCGGCGGCATCATCGTGGCGGACTACTTCATGGACACCAACGGTGACGGCATCGGCGACAAGCTCCAGCCCAGCCGCTACCTGGCCAAGAACAGTGTGGCAGAGCTGACGGCACTGGGCGGCGATGTCCGCACGGACCGGGTGTATGTGGAAACCAGCTTCGCGGCCATTGATGACTGCACCGGAGATGTCAATTCCAAGACCTGGTACATTCTGGGCAGCAAATTCCCCATCCATCTGGACGGAGATGTGACCGTGGTCTGCATGGACGCGGACAGCGCCAGCGCGGCGCCTGCCGCACAGATCCTCTGGTCCAACGAGGATTTCTACATCCACCTGCTGATGGATGGCGTTTATGAGTACCTCCGGACCGGTGTGGACATCACCTCCCGAAACGGCATGGTCCATATCGAAAATATGGATGGAGACGTTTCTTCCTCCAATACCCTGGATCTGTACGCCGTTGCGTCCACCGTGAATATTCATGCGGCAAAGGATGTTCGGATCCCCGAAATGGAGCTGAATACCCCCAACGACCGGATCAAACTGGATGACGGCCTGACGACGGCTACCGGAAATGTGTACCATGACCGGGTCTATAAGCTGGTAGACGGCCAATACACCCAGATGACGGAAGCGGCCATTCCCGAACCCGCGGAGCACGCCTACGGCACCGTGATGAACATTACCGCTGCGGACGGCGGCTTCATCGCGAACAACATCAAGGTCAATGGTGCGCTGACGCCCCAGGGTCAGGTCTATATGGCCCACGGAATCAGCGAACTGAACGTGCAGACGGGCGGAGACATTGACATCAGCTACAATCTCTCCGACAGAACCCAGGAGCACATTGACCAGTACGGCCAGAACATTGCGGATCGGGCACTGACCATCCGGGATGGTTCCAAGGTCCGGCTCCAGTCCGAAAAGGGCCAGGTTTCCGTACTGGGCTATGATGCCGATGTGTGCCGGGAGGATATCCTGCTGGAAGGCTTCGCCGCAGAAAACGCCGTGCTGCAGATGATTGCGGACGATGGACTGGAAACCGGCTCCATCACGGCAAGCAGCGCGAAGCTCTACCTGAGAACCACCGGCGAGGAACCGGATGCGGAGGACAACGACATCCGGGTGGACCGGATCATCGGCACCGATGCGACTGCGGAGCTGGATTCCGCGGGAAACATCGACGCGCTTTCCGCCAGCAGCCTGCTGCTGAAGCTGGACGGTGACGTATCCCTCCGGCTGGCCGCCGCGGGAGACATCGGAACACCGGATCGGTTCGCCCACATTGATGTGCCCTGCACCATTATGGTGGATAAGGTCAACAGCTTCTACGCGGATCTCAACCTGCGGGATTCCGATGACAACCGGATCTATAACGAGATCAGGGACTACGCCATTACCCAGGGCTACCTGGTGTCCGACGTGGACGCCATGGTGCAAAAGCTGATTTCCATCCGCGAAGAGGACTACCTGGGTCATTCCGATCTGCGGTTCTACAACGTGCTTCTTTCCGGGGAGACCCTGGAGGCCATCCGGACGGCTCTGAACATGAAGGCCGGAGAAGACCTTACAGCGGATGACCTGGTCAACGGCTTCGCGCTGCTGGACAATGAGACCAGAGCGGAGGTTCTTTCCTCCCTGTACAATGCTGCGGTGTCCAACGGACAGGGTCTGGCGGACGTTGAAGAGGCCCTCACCCGGCAGCAGGATGCCCTGGAGAGCATTCTTGCCGAAAAGCAGGAGCTGGCCCGGCGCATGGGACAGGAGAAGCCCCTGAAGGCGGAAGAAATGGCCCAATGCAAGGCAAGGTACGACAGCCTTGTGGAACAGGAAAAGAGCATTCGCGCCGGTATTCTGGAGCTGAGCAAGCGCAAGGCGGACATTGAGGACAGCTACCGCGCCTACGCGGCAGAGGATCCGGAAATGAATGGCCTGCTGGACCAGGCAGAGGCTCTGTACGCCCAGGCACAGCAGCTGGAAGCCGACAGCGATCAGCTCACCGCTGAGGCCGCGGCCCTTCAGACTGCTCTGGATGCGCTGCTGACAGAGCTTTTGAAGCACGACGCGTTCCATGAAACCAGTCTTAAAACCGCAAGAAAAGCGGCGGATGCGGTTCTGAAGGCGGCCCGGCTGGCCGAAGAGAAGGTCAACGCTGCCGAACAGGCGTCCCTGGCCCTGACGGTCTCCTGTGAGGAACAGGATCGGAAAGCGGCGGCGGAAAGCCTGGATGCCATGGCGTCCCTGGCGGCGGCAATGGCCGACCTGGCTCTGGAGGCCTACGCCGGAACACAGGTGATGAACAATCTCTTTGTGGATGTACCGGCCAGAAGCAGCCAGGTCATCATCGGCGAGATTGAGGGAGCGCTGTATCTGAACAACGAAGGCGATATTCATGTTCTGGTGGACAGCGGAAGAACCCTTACCTCGGAATTTGACCCGGATCCGGCAAGCCATATTCAGGTGGAAGCCAATCCCGTGCTGGTGGGAGAAATCCTGTCCCGCCGGGGGGATGTGACCATCAGGAATGTAAACGGTGCCATCGAGGCAAAGATTCTGGAGGAGGGCAAAGCCAACATCGTGGCCGATGAGATCAGTCTCAAGGCCCAGGGAAGCATCGGCTCTGCCCAGCAGCCTCTGGTGACGGAGCAGCGGGATGTGACGCCCAGTAAGATTGCGGCACCTGCGGAGGAAATCTACAGGAACCAGAATGCCGACGAGACAGTCAGCGGCAGCGCCCTGCCCGGCAAGGGGATCATTGGAATCCTTCTGGCACAGCGCTACGACGAGCTGACCGATGAAACGCAGACGGTGGAAGTGACGCTGCTGACGGCAGACGGAACGGAACTGAAGACCAATATGGCCCTTCAGGACCTGCGCCAGCTGACCAGACAGGCCAACACCACCGACGGCTGTGTCTACAACTTCCTGACGGACGAGACGGCCGCTCTGGCGGCGCTGCAGGTTGCGGTGCGCTACGACTGGATCCGTTATCTGGATCCCCAGGCCGGCACCCGTACCGATGCCGAGAGTGAGAACGGCTCCGTCCACCTCAGCGAACTGACGGGCACCATGCATATCGGCCGGATCCAGGCCAAGGATGATATTTCCATCACGGCTCCGGAGGGTGTGTACAGTGTTCTGACGGAAGAAGAGATCAGCTCCGGCAGGCAGAATATCCTTACCACAGGCAGCGATTCTCAGGTTACTGTGGATGCCGGAACGGGCGGTGTAGGCGAAAGCGAAAGCCCCCTTCGGGTGCAGATCAGCGGCGAGAATCCCCTTATGACAACCACCAGCCAGGACGGCGTCTATGTACAGGGCACCGGCGACCTGGAACTGGAGTTTGATGATACTTCCCGCCATATCGAAATCGAGCTGATTGGGGCCGACAATCCCAATGGCATCGCGAATCTGACAGTCCATGACCGAACCGTGGACGGAAGCGATACGCTGACCGGCTATGCCAAGTCTCTGGGCAGTCTGGAACTGCACACCCAGGCGGATGTGGGTACACAAACGGATCCCTTTGAGATTGTCACCGACGCTGCCAAGGGCGGCACCCTGATCCTCAGCGGCAATGACGTAAATCTTGTCCAGAGCCAGGGCGATCTGCTGGCGGAAAATGTGACGGCCAAGGGCGACCTGCGGATGGATGTGGGCGGAAACCTTTTGGATGCTTCTGATTCCCTGTTGACGGACCTGCTCAGACAGTATCGCCAGCAGTTGGCGGACACCAACGCCCAGCAGGCGGTGTTGGATGACCTGCAGGCCCAGTGGAACGCCATCATGAACAACGATATGGATGCCAAGCGGAAGCAGGAGCTGGCCGATGCCAGGGACAACGCGGCCCAGGCCCAGGCCCAGGCTGCCGAAGCGGCCCGGAACAAGCGCAATGCCCAGGAAGCCCTGACCCAGGCCCAAAAAGACCTTTCCCAGGCCCTTGCCGGCGGCGACAGCACCGCCATCGCAGCGGCCCAGGAAGCGGTGACCAAGGCACAGCAGGAGCTGACCGAGAAGGCGGGCGCCCTTGCCCAGGCCAACGCGCAGAACAAGGCGGCGCAGGAAAGGCTCAAGGCAGCGGAGGCCATTGAGGCCAAGTTCACGGCCCTTGAAAAGGCCAGGCAGAATCTGGAAAATGCCTATGCCGGCGGCAATCCGACCGAAATCAATCAGGCACTGAAGGCTTACGACGCTGCCCGTGAGGCTGCGGCCCCCTATACGGATTATGTGGAGCGTGCCAAGTCCGATGTGGACGCCGCGGAAACGATTCTGAAGAACGCTTTCGGCAACGATTACAGAACGGCTCTGGAAAACGCGCCCGCCGATGTGGCGGCCAGGTACCAGCCTCTGGTGGAGCTGCTTGACAACGCTCAGAAGGCGCTGAATGAGGCCCAGGCCCGGCTGGAGGTGCTCAATGGTGACGCGAACACCCCGGGAAGCATTGCCGAAGCGCAGCAGCGGCTGGAGAAAGAGAAGGCTGCGCTGGAGGCTCTGACCGGGCAAATCCGGAATTCCCAGCAGCAGGGCGACAGCCTGGCCATCCAGGCCGGCGGCGACGCCGATATCCACACCGGTGGAAGCATCGCTGGCAGCACCCGGAATCCGGATGAGGACTATGTGGGCATCCAGATTGGCGGCGAGCTGAACATGGATGCGGACGGTACAATCAGCCTGATCAGCCCGGAGGAGATCCGAATTGGTGAGGCGATTACCAATGGGAACAGCCTGAACCTGATTTCTCTGGGCGATGTAACCGTGGGCTCCACCGATGCCACGGAATTCAGCGCCGCAGGCGGCAGCATTGCGGCTGATCTGGGCGGCGACGTGTCTCTGGGCGATGTGATCGCGGAGGATACCGTGGACATCACCGCAGGCGGCAGCATTGACCAGAAGCCCGGCACAGCCATCCGCGGTGAGGAGCTGGAGCTTCAGGCCGGCGGCAGCGTAGATGTGGATGTGTTTGTGGACCGCATCCAGGTAGCTGCCGGCGGAGCCGTGGAGATCACAAGCGGAAAGAGCGATCTGGTGATCGACGGCATCAAAGCAGGCACAGATGTGACCATTGACGGTCCCGGCAATCTGGTATCCGGCGGCGGAATGGATATTGATTCCGGCGGCAATGTGACCATCCAGATGGGCGGCAACATCGGCTTTGTGGATGCGGAGCTTGCGATCCGTGCTGCGGGCAGTATCAGCGCAGCCTCGGTCTATGGTCTGAGCTTCATCCGCAGAATTGTTGACGCAGGAGCGGACGACCACGGACAGACAGAGGGCCATGGGCTTGACAAACTCTGGGACGACCCGGATCATAGGGAATACTTCGTCCGCAGGGCCGATGGCACGCTGGAGAAGTATCTGAGACCCGGAACCGGGCTGGAGGTCTTCGGCCGCGATCTGAAGGATGCCTTCCTGTGGGTGGGCACCGAGCAGCTGCGGAAGGACCAGTTCGGCGACGGGCAGAAGCTGACCCGGCTTACCATAAGGGTTCCCGGAAAAACCGTATTTGACTACTGCGTGGCAATCGACCGGATTGTGGACCGGATCCTTTCCAACGGCGCGCGGATCCCGGTAATCGAAGGGGATACGATTGGCAGATACGCGGGCAGGCTTCTGATCTACCGCTACTATGTGGGCAGCGCCTACAACGGCTGCCGCTACACGGTGAAGGCTGAAGAGAATGGGACCCTCCGGGAGATGACTGGCGTTGTTGTCAACGGATATGTGATCTTTACGGCACAAAGCGCGGCAGAATCCATCACCGTGGACCTTGTCAGCCAGCTTTAAATCCCAAAAGCGTCCTCCGCCATGGATTCCATGGCGGAGGATTTTCCTCAAAAATGCTTGTCACCGGGGTGCGGGTTATGTATAATAAAACCAGACTTATGAAAGCGAAAAGGGATTGCGCCATGGACGAACAGATCAAATCACAGGACAGAGCGGAAGAGCAGCCCCAGCAGCTGAAAAAAAGCGGACGATATGGACTGTGGATCCGATTGACCGCTGCCGTTCTGATCATTGCCATGCTTCTGGGGATGCTGACGAATGTGGACTTCTCTCTGCTGCGGTATCGGGGAACGGATCAGATGGCCGCGGCCCAGTATCTGATGGATACAACGCCCTACCTTGGCGACAGCCGGCTTCAGCGGCTGAAATCTCTGCTGACCGGTGTGGATGGCTACAGCATCCATTTGCAGGCGGCGGAAATTGCCATCGCGAAAACCGACTACGACCGGGCGGCGAAGTTCCTGAACAAATGCATTTCCCTGAGCCAGGAGGATGCCCAGAAGGCCGAGCTGTATAGCCGCCTGGGCTGTGTGTATATGCTGGGGGAGGACCCCGAACAGGCCTGCCGGGCCTTTGACGACAGCATTGCCTGCAATCCGGAAGAACCCATGCCCTACCTGCTCAGGGCCCAGCTGCGCTATCAGAACCAGGATGCCTCCGGTGGGGCGCGGGATGCCGGCACCTATCTGGAATTGGGCGGTAACGACAGCCAGATGCTTTCCACCGCGGCCTCCCTTTGCGAGCTGGGCGGCGACCTGGAGGGCGCGCTGGAAGCCATGAACAGATTGGTTTCTGCCGCGGCGGATGATGAGGAAAAGGCCCTTGCCTACGCGGAGCGGGGCAGGGTGCGGTATCTGCTGGGTCAGGAAGAGGAAGCGGCAGCGGATATCCGAAAGGCGAAGACACTGCATTCCGGAGCGCTGACCGGTGTGCATTATGCGATTATCGGCCTGTGGGAATACAATGCGGGGGACTATGCCGGCGGACGGGAGGATTTCCTGAAGGCTGCCCGGCTCTCGGATGAGGGCAACGCGGAGTACTATGAGCAGGCGATCATGTGCGGCTACCTGACCCAGGACTACGACTTTATCAAGAAGACCGTGGAGGAAGCCAAGGGAAAGGGCAAAATGACGGCAAGCTCCTCTCTGATTGAGGGAATCCTGCTGTTCTCGGAAGAGCGGTATGAGGAGGCGGAGGCGGCCCTGTCCGCGTCGCTGGACACCGGTACAACCGTTGCGGGGGCCCATTACTACCGCGGCCTTTCCCGGCTGGCTATGGGCGCCTATGAAAAGGCGGCGGAGGATTTTACGGAAGCGCTGCATTGGGAAGAAAATGTTTACGAATGTGTGTTCAACCGGGGTGTGTGCTATTACGCTCTGGGGGAGAATGGGAAGGCCCTGGCGGATTTTCGGAATGTAGTGGAAAACAGCGGAGATGAAGCCCTGAAAGCCTCTGCCGGGGAGCTGCTGGCTGCTTTGCAGGAAGAAGCGTGAACGCAAAGCGACCAGAACCATAATGACATGACAACAGCCCGTACTGACCATCCGATCAGTATGGGCTGAAGCACAAAAAAAGGGGCTGCCTCTCATGATTTCGTAAAATCATTTTGAGACAGCCCCTTTTGCCTTAGTTCACAACGATTATGGCATCTACCTGGTCGGGGGAACAGTGGATTTCTATACTGTAATCCCCATGATAGGCACAGATGATATAGCCGTCTCCGTTTTCAAAGCTTTCGATTTCTTCGTAGCCAATGGACTCCAGAGTGGGCATCACATCCTCAGAGGCCATGCCGGGGTAAATACTGCCGGCCACGGCGGCAAAGGCAGCGTTCTCGCTGGAGTAGAAAAAGGCGGCTGTTATTATTACATCGCTGTCATAGACACTGCCGCCTATGGTGCCACGAATATCAGCATTAAACCCAAAACCATCCCGCTCAAAGGAGACATGGGTCGAGTTTACTTCCTCAAAGGTGGTGCTGTAGCAGTCTATTTCCCAGCCATTGTTCACAAGATCTGCTGCATACAGAGGGAATGTGTATATTTCAGAGCCGATGATGATTTCCGAGGGGGTGGGGCCGGGCTCCGTGGGGGGCTCGGTTTCCACAGTGGTTTCTGCCGTGGTTTCCACGGGCTCTGTGACTTCCTCCACTTGAGGGAGTGTGGTGGCAGCAGGTGCTTCCTGTGTTTCAGCAGGAGCAGGCTCCTTGCCGCAGGCGGTAAACAGGGACAGTGCCAGGGTCAAGGTCAGAAACAGGGCAATTGCTTTTTTCATGGGCTCTCTTCCTTTTTTGTATGTTTTAAGACTGTATAAATACAATGGTGTAGTTTTCTTTCACGGCGGGATTGGCGGTTAAGAGATTCTCAATGATCCGCTCTGCATTTTCCCGGGCTTTTTCCAGAATGCCGTTGTCGATGGCCCGCTGCCGCATGGCGGCCTCTGTGTCAGCATCAAACCGGTGTAATAGCACGGCTGAATCATGGCAAGCCATTCCTTCCACGGGACAATCCGTTCAATCTGACTGAGAAATTCCTTTTTCTTCGTCCGCACCTGCGCCAGTTCGTCGCTGAATGCGGAAATCGTCATCTGTTTATCCATGACTTTATTATATCTCACTCGGCGGTATTTGGCACTTTTTTCTGTGCGGTATTGCCTTAACTTATTCCCACTCGCAAAATGAAACTTAATTCTAAACGCTTTTGTTTGGGGGATTTGATACCATTTGATTTTTCCTGATACCTATTATCCTTATCCTATGGGCTTGCCGAACTTTTGCTATCATTTGGCTATCAAGAAAATGGCTATCAACGGTAAAATTAGATTGGTTTCTCTGGTGGTTTACAACTACATTTTACCACGAAAGACAGGGAAATACAATAACCTTCCTCGCTGTGGTGTATCAAGTGATCTTACTGAACATATGGCGCACCTTATCCAGGCGGCTGTTTGGACGGCGGGGCTGGATGACCGGCTCGCCGACAGCGGCCTGATACCCTTTCAGTTCCGTCAAGCATACGCTCCGCCCGTTGGTGTAAAAGGCCAGATCAGTACGGTATGCCTGTATGCAGCGGGCGGGAATCTCGCCAGTAAAGACAACTTCATCCTTTTTTACCTGGGCCGTTTCGATGGTGGCACAGTATTTCGGTGCATCATGATAAGCCCTGGAAAGGTATTCCTGGGGCGCATAGAGGATGAAGGAGAGATA
>JAXEMQ010000034.1:0-4831 GCA_034099845.1 Faecousia sp. | reverse complement strand
GGTGTTGGCGCCCACGCACAGCCGCAGAATGCTCCGGGGGTTCAGGTTCGCGGATTTGCACAGTCCGGCCAGAATGGGAACCAGGGTTTCCTTAATGATGGCATCCTGGAGCTTTTTCTTGCCGCCGGGCTTGCCCTGCTCAATGATCCGGTTGATCACATCCGCGCCGTAGCGGATCTGACCGTTGCCGGAAGAACCCTTGGCCAGTATTTTGCCGGAGGTCAGATCGGTGATGACCATGGTCACGGTGGTGGTGCCGATGTCGATGGCGCAGCCGTAGATTCCGGTATCCTCCGGGTCACAGATCTCCATGCAGGTGAAGCTGTCCCCTTCCAGCAGGCCCTTGACGCAGACCCGGAAGTTCTGCTCCCGCAGGGTAGATGCCAGCCGGACCATAACGGTGTGGGGGATCCGAACCTGAGACACTCCCAGGGCATCTTCCAGCGCCCAGGTCAGCCGCTCATTGTCCGGCATGGTGTCCTCCAGGCTGGGCTCCGCCAGCTCCAGAACCACACTGCGGTAGGAATTCTCAAAACGGATGCCGCTGTTCTGCAGGTCCTGCTGGGCCTTTTCAAAAATGGCGACCTCCTTGGGGGAGGAAAGATCTGCCGTTTTCATCCGGGACTGGTAAGCGGAGGCAATATCCGGCACCAGCACCGTGCAGTCCCCCACCACCTTGGAAGAGCAGGAAAGCCGCCAGCCCTCCGCGTATTCTTCATCGGAGATATGGCGGGTCTGGATGCTGTCCAGACTACCGGCGGTGAGCTTTACCCGGCACTTGCCGCAGGAGCCGTTGCCGGAGCAGGGGGCATCAATGGCCACATTGCTGCGGCGGGCCAATTCCAGCAGATTGTCTCCTACGTTGCACTCCGCGGTAACGGGTTTGCCGCCTTCAATATCAAAGATCACTTTTGGCATAAGCGCAGCCCTCTTTCTTCCGTTTTTGTTTTTAGTATAGCACAGATTTTACCGCTTGTCCAGCTTAATCGATATTTTCTTATCGGATTAGAACGGCCGTTCCGCCTCCCCGCTTTCCGGAATGAGAACACGTCCGCGCGGCAAACCGGGGGCACCATTCGGTGCCCCCGGGGAATCCATTGGGTTATGCGAATTACATCAGAGGATCCAGGCCCAGAACGGGATGATCCTTCTCGGTGAGCCAGTTCATCAGCTCCTCGCAATCGGTGGTGATGGTCTCATCGGCCACCATATCGGTGAAGTTGTCGATGCCGTACAGCTCCTTGGCTGTCTTGTTCAGGCGCTCCGCCACATCGTCCTTCAGCTCCTTGGGCATCCAGACGATCCGCTCGATGCCGCCCTCGGCAGCCACGAACTTCTTGGAAGCGATGAAGTGACGGCCATGGCCCATGTAGCCGGGCGTCTGGACACCGCCGCCGGTGCAGGAAGCCAGCTCGCCGAAGGTCATACCGGCAGGGGTCATGCCCTTGTATTCCCGGTTGACCACGATGACGCCGTTGGAAACGGGCTCAATGCCGCAAATGCACTCGAAGCAGCCGCAGGAGGTCATGGGATCCTCCAGCAGGGAGTACAGGGTCACGTTCTCCACCGCGCCGTGGGTCGCGTCGGCAACCGCCTTGTTGACGGACTCATACCGGCCGGTACGCTCATCCAGGCAGCCCTCCTTGAAGATGGGCTGGCAGGGACCGTTGGGGTTCAGCTCGTTGGTCGCCTTGGCATCCAGCCAGGACACGGCGCCGCACAGGCCCAGCCGCTCGGGGGTAACCACGCAGCAGTGGGCGGGAGCGAAGGACTGGCACAGGATACAGGTGTAGTAGCGGTCCACGGCCTCGTCGGTCATGGAAGCCAGGCGGTCGTCTCTTGCGTTGTAACGGGGCATTGCCATTTCGTCACGGAACTTTTCGGCCTGGGCGGCATCGGTGATCAGGGTGATCTGGCACTTGTCCACAACGGCGTCGAACTCGTCCATGATCATAACATACAGCACTTCCGCAAAGTCCTTCAGCCGCAGGCCGGCCTCATAGGCGGCGTTGCTGACACGGACACGCACCTGGTTGCGCTGGCCGGTATGCATCACGCCCTCCATGTAGTTGAACCAGGCGTGGAACTTCCGCTCGATGACGGACTCGAAGTCGGGCTGCATCTTCTTGCCCGCAACCTCCACACAGGTTGCCAGCGCCAGATCCTTGGCCTCATTCAGGTCCGGTCCGATGATGTTGATCTTGTGGTCCTCAATTTCGTTCAATTCCCGCATGACCACCAGCTCAGCGGTGGGGTTCTTGGCGGACCAGAATTCGTTGTGCATATCGGCCTTACGGATGATTTCGCCTTCGAAAGCGGCGGCAAAGGCCACGGGGATGGGCAGCTCCTTGACCTTGATCTTGATGTTGCGCAGCTCCAGGGACTTCTTAACGGTCTCGTTGTGATCGCAGACGGATTCCAGCGCACCGGGAACCTGGTTTTCACCCAGATCGATGTCCACCACCACGGGGAAGCCCAGGGCGATGGCGCCGGCACCGGCGGAAACCACAACGGAATCAATGGCGCCGAAGGTATTGACAAAGGCGGGCACACGCTCCTTGGTGTACTTCAGCAGCTCACCCAGGGCACCGGGCTGCACGTTGCCGAAAATCAGAGCGGCACGGATGGCAACGGTGACAACATGGATGACGGAGGTGACATCGTGGCCCAGGGGGATCACCCGGAGCTCCAGGCCCATCTTGACGCCGCCCTCGGCACACTGCTCGATGCAGTCACCCACCATAAAGGTCATAATGCCCTTGGACTGGTAATCCTTGACCACCTTGACCACCTCGGCGGGGTCATCGGCCTTGCCCAGCACAACGGCAACACCGGGAATGTCGCCGGTAACCAGGGGCACGCCCAGGGAACGGATGATGGGATCGGGAACGAAGCCGATGCCGGACTCGTTCTCGTAGGGGTTGCCGCCCTCTACATACTTCAGGCCTTCAATGATCTCGGCGCCTACGGCAGTGGCAAGGCCGGCGTTCAGGGCCTGGCCCAGATCCTCCTGATTGGTGATCAGGCTCTTGAGCACGCCCACGCAGGCAGGCAGATCACCCAGGGTCTTAACCTTAACACCGGTAGCCGCGTAAATCGTGGGGAAGAAATAGGCGGTATCGGGGAATGCGATTTCCTTATCTGCGCCGTACTTGGCAATGGCATTGTTCACGGCGTTTTCGGTCAAGCCCGCAACTGCGTTGGAACCACCGTAAATCAGATCGGTTAATACACTCATGTTTTTTCCCTCCTAATATTCTGCTCCGCTTTCGCGATAACAGTGGGCACCGGGAACCGGCAAACACGTTTTCCGGTCCCCACCGGCATCGGGAAAGCAAAATGGCGGGGAGGGAGACCCCTCCCCGCCGGGAAAGTCTATGCGATTTACAGATCCAGATAGGAATCGGAGTACAGAACGTGGTTCTTGAAGATGTCGCAGGACTTAATGGTTTCCATCAGGCGCAGGTCGCAGGGGTTGACGATGGCGGAGGTCAGGCCCTGCATCATGGCCATGGCGACCAGAGCGGAGTCCATGATGGGACGCACGTTCTTGGGAGCGCCGTTGGAGTTGTTGGACAGACCGCCGGTGGACTTCAGGCCCTCGTCGGCGAACAGCTTGATGGCGTTCAGAACGTCCATCTGCTTGTCCTGCATGCCCTTGACAACCAGGAACAGAGGATCGAACCACAGGTCGGTGGCCTCCATGCCCAGGCTCAGGCCCCGCTCCAGCATGTTGTGGCAGTGCTTCATGCGCTCTTCGTTGTCCTTTGCAATGCCGTCGGCAGAGCACAGGGCGATACAGATGGCGTCATTGGCGGCAGCCAGGTCGATGTAGGAGATACGGGAGCCGGCGTCAGCAGAGTTGACGATGGGCTTGCCGTTGGTCCGGTTGTAGACCTTGATACCGGCTTCGATGGCCTTCTTGTTGGCAGTATCCAACGCCAGAGGCACGTTGTTGAAGTTCTCCTGCAGCAGCTTGACAGCCCACATCATACGCTCGGGACCATCCTTCTCGGCAGGTCCGATGTTGACGTCCAGATAGGTGGCGCCGGCGGCGATCTGCTCGGCGGCACGCTTCAGGATGGGCGCGGGATCCCGCTCGTCCATAGCCTTGCGGATGACGGGGGAGATGCAGTGGATCCGCTCGCCGATGGTAACGAAGGTCTGGGCCTCGGGGTTGTGGCCCTTGTACTGAACACCCATGTCCACCACTTCGATGGCGGGAACCTTGGTGGCCAGCAGTTCCTCGAAGGACAGCTCCTTGACCTCTTCCGCGGGAGCGGCAGCGGCCTTGGCGGCAGCCTCGGCAGCGGCGGCCTTGGCAGCGGCCTCGTATTCCTTATCCTTCATGTACTTGGGCAGCTGAACCGCTTCGGTGGGTCCCACGACCACATTCCAGCCGGGCAGCTTCTCGGCGATTTCGCCCTTCATAACGGCGACCTTGCCGGGGATGATCAGGGTACGGTTCTTGATCTTGTTCTCGATGTCCAGATCGGCGAAGGTCTTCTTCACGGAGGTGGAGGAGAACTTACCGGCAGCCCAGGCAGTCAGAACGGACATACCGGAGGCATCGGTGATGATCAGGTTTACGGGCTGGTTGGAACGCTCCAGTTCGCCGGAGACCAGGAAGTAGGTCAGGGCGAAGTCCACGGTCAGGGCGCAGGGGCTGTTCTCGTCGGCACCGTTCAGAGGATAGATCTTGGACTCCACCTTCATGGGCTTCTGAGGATCGGTGAAGATGTTCTGGCGCAGGCCGTACAGAGGCAGGGCCTGGGCGTAGTCCATGCTCTCCATAACGATGACGGAGGCGTACTTCTCGGTGAACATGGCA
>JAXEMQ010000032.1:0-4721 GCA_034099845.1 Faecousia sp. | reverse complement strand
ATGTTCACCTTTGTCCGGGAGCCTCTGGGGCGGTAAGAGCCGTCCGCATTGGCGTCCGGGATGATGTGAATATCCATATTGGGCGCCATGGCAATGAGCTTTTCCGTCAGGGTGGGCTTTCCCCAGAGGTGCTTCCGGGTTACCGCACTTCTGCCTATGACAATTTTGGTCACCCCGGACAGCCGGGCATATTCCGCAATCTGGTAGGATACATCGTCACCCACAACGGTTTCCACCACGGCCCCCAGGCTCCTGGCCAGCGCCGCATTCTCCCGGAGTCTGTCCCGGTCGGATTGGGAAGCCCCCTCATAGCTGGGGGTCTGAACGAACAGTGCCGTAAACGTGCAGTGAAACGCCTGTGCCATTGTGGCGGCGGTGCGGATGATTTTCGCGTTGGAGGGTGCCGAAGAAAGGCACGCCAGAATATGTTCCCTTGGCTGCTCCACCATGGCCGCCTCCCTCTGTTTTTTGCACCATTATAGCACACTGTTTCCTCATTTGCCACAGGCCTGCCAAAGATATTCCGCGAATTCCCCCGCCCTGCGGCTGCTGTTCCAGATGAGCTGCCTCCTCTCGCCCTCCGGGAAGGTCAGCGTCAGGCAGTTGAGGCCGCCCGGTACATCCGTTTCCGGGCAGAGGCCCACGTCCGCTCTTTTTTCCCGAACCGCGCCCATTGCCTCCGGATCAATATGCAGCACCGGATCCACATTGGGGTGCTCCGCGCAGTACGCTTCCAGAAGCTGCACCATCCCGGTTTCCGCATGGGGATCCGACAGGGCCACGGAAAGAATTACCCGATCCTCCCCGCGGTTTTGCGCATCCAGGAATCCGTCCAGCCTTCCCAGGCACCGGAACAGATAGAGCTGTCCCAGCACAAAGGAGAGCACCGCCAGAACAATCCACATATCCATTCCTCCTTTCCGGGTTTCCATTTTCTTTGGCTTTCCCATTCTCCTCCGGCTTTTTCCGGGGATTCCGGGCTTTCTCAGATTTTAAAGCACTTTTGCAGATCCTTGTATTTTCCCATAACCATCAGGGTCTTTTCCTCGGAGAGCAGCGTATCCGAGGTGATAAAGGAATTCAGCTTCTGGCCGGTTTTTACCCCCAGAATGTTGATGCCGTACTTTTTCCGGATGTCCACCTGGCCCACGGTTTTGCCCAGCCAGGCCTTGGGAATGGATACCTCAAAAATCGCGTGTTCCCGGTCGATTTCGATATAGTCCAGGATGTGGTCGGCACTGCAGCGGATGGCCGTCCATCGGGCCAGCTGCTTTTCCGGGTAAACCACCTCATCCGCCCCATTGCGCAGAAGGAATTTTTCCTGCACATCCGTGGAGGCCCGGGACACAACCATTCTGGCTCCCAGTTCCTTCAGAAGGGAGGTGGTTTCCAGGGAGCTCTGGAAATCGTCGCCGATGGCCACAATACACACATCGTAGTTGTCCACACCCAGAGAGCGCAGAAAATCCTCGTTGGTGCTGTCGCCGATCTGGGCGTTGGTGACGTAGGGCAGAATCTCCTGCACCCGGCTTTCCTTGTGGTCCACCGCCATGACCTGATGGTCCAGTTCCCGGAGCTTCATGGCAATGTGCTTTCCGAATCGGCCAAGCCCGATGAGCATAATGGATTTCATATGGATCCTCCTGTTTGTCTTCTTATCCGAATGTCCGCGGAGCAAGCCCTGTGGAACTTGTTCACGCGCCGCCGGGGAAGTTTTCCTCCGCAAAGGGTTTTTATGGAATGCAGAAATCAAGCCCCGCGCATTATCCCACCGTGATTTTTTCAAGAGGCAGCATTGCCGCGGAATTCCGGTTGGCGGGCAATGTGGCGAAGATCAGCGTCAGTCCCCCCACCCTGCCGAAAAACATCAGCACAATGAGCACCAGACGGGAAAGGGTTCCCAGTCCCGGGGTGATGCCCAGGCTCAGTCCCACCGTTCCCACCGCGGAGGCGCTCTCAAACAGGCAGGTCAGCAGAGGCAGCCCTTCCGCCGCGCTGATGACCATACCGCCGGTAAGGAAGAGGGTAATGTACATCAGAAATACCGTCACGGCGTTTTTCACGGTCTCATCGGCGATTCTTCGGCCGAAAAAATGTCCGTTGGCCCGTTTCCGGAACACCGCCACGGAGCAGGAGATCAGCACCGCCAGAGTGGTGGTCTTCATGCCGCCCGCCGTGGAGCCGGGGCTGCCGCCCACCAGCATCAAAAGAATGGTCACCATCCGTCCCACCTCGCTGAGCTGGGTCAGGTCCGAGGTGTTGAAGCCCGCGGTTCTCGGCGTCACCGCCTGGAAAAGCGATGCCCAGAACCGCTGGGAAAAGGGCAGGCCCCCATACTCCCCGAAGAAGAAATAAAGGGCCGGGAACAGAATCAGGACGCCGGTTACCGACAGAACCACCTTGCTCTGCATCCGATACCGGGAAAACCGCAGTCCGTTGCGGTGAATATCCTGCCAGGTAAGAAATCCGATGCCGCCAATCACAATCAGCAGCATCACCGTCACATTCACCACCGGATTCTGGATGAAGGATGTCAGCGAAGAATAGGGCACCTGGGTGCCCATCAGGTCAAAGCCCGCATTGCAGAACGCGGAAACGGAGTGAAACACCGCCAGCCAAACGCCCCGGAAGCCCTTGCCCGGCACAAACACCGTCATAAGGGCCAGCGCGCCCAGCAGCTCAAAGAGGAAAATGCCTTTTAAGATGAACCCGGTGAACCGGACGATTCCGCCCACCTGGGGCGCGGAAATGGCATCCTGCATGGTGCTGCGCTGCATCAGCGTAATCCGCTTGCCGGAGGCCATGGCGATGGCAACGGCAACCGTTATCACACCCATGCCGCCGATCTGAATCAGCAGCAGAATCACGGCCTGCCCAAAAAGAGACCAGTGGGTGGCCGTATCATGTACAATGAGGCCGGTGACGCAAACCGCCGATGTGGAGGTAAACAGGCAGTCCAGGAAGGGCGTTCCCTCTCCGGATGCCGCCGCGGCGGGCAGCATCAGCAATCCTGCCCCCACCAGAATCACCATCAGGAATCCAAAAAGAATGATCTGGGAAGAGGACAGCTTTTTATGAATCATCTTCGCCGGCATACCGCAATCTCCCTTGTGTCTTACTGCGGAACCATCATAGCGAATCCGGTGTAAAAAAGGTATTAAGGGTTGGTTCCCGGGTATTAAGGTTTTATAAAGATTCCGCCTTTTCCCCGCAAAAAATCCCCCCGGGAGATTCCCGGGGGGACAAAGGGGATAAGAAATCAGCAGGTGGCGCCGCCCTTTACGGTCTTCTTCAGCACCGCTTCCTTGTCGATGGAGTTGCTCAGCAGCTTCTCGTTGACGTAGTCAAAGCCCAGGCGGGCCACGGTGTCGGCAAACCGCTCGCCGGAGATGCCCTCGTCACGGAACAGGAGGATGGCCTTTTCGATCACATCCATCACCTCGTCCTCGGAGGTGAAGATTCTGGTCAGGGGGATGCCGTGGGCAACCTTCTTGCCCCAGCGGCCGCCGATGAGAATCTTGTAGCCCTCCTGATACTCCTCCAGAGCGCCGAAGGGGCATCTGCCCTTGCAGCGGCCGCAGTTGTTGCAGGCGTTGGGATCGATGTGGATCTTGCCGTCCACCATCTGCGCAACCTTTATGGGGCAGTTCTTCTCCACCTGGCAGACCTTGCAGCCCCGGCACTTGCTGTAGTCGATCATGGGCACCCGCTGGCCCACAATGCCCAGGTCGTTGAGGTCGGGCTTGACGCAGTTGTTGGGGCAGCCGCCTACGGCGATCTTGAACTTGTGGGGCAGGGTCACGCCGTGGTAGCCGATGTAGAACTTCTCGTGAATCCGGTTGGACAGGCCGAAGGAATCCAGCAGGCCGTACTGGCAGGTAGTGCCCTTGCAGGCAACCACAGGACGGACCAGGCTTCCGGTGCCGCCGGTGAGCAGGCCGTGGCCGCCCAGGAAGTCGATGAGGGGCTGGATGTTCTCGTGCTTCACGCCCTGGATCTCCAGGGTCAGACGGGTGGTCATGGTCACCTCGCCGGAGCCGAACTTCTCCGCGGCCTCAGCAACGGCCTTGTGTTCCTCCGTGGTGATTTTCCCGTTGCGGGTAATCACACGGACGTTGAACACATCGGGATACCGCTTGTCCTGCAGGCAGCCCAGGGCCTTCACCCGCTTGATCTCCTCGGGAGGCAGCTTGCCGCCCTCGAAGCTGACCTTTACGTTGTTCACAAACAGGCCGCCTTCCAGGGCCCGGGTATTTGTGTAGCCGAAGGCCTTCAGCCGGTTCTGCAGGAAGTAGCCCCGCTTGCCCTTGGCACAGACCAGCAGGAGCTTGGCGTCCTTGTCCAGGCCCTCGATGGGACCGGTGACCTTGGCAAGGTCCACCCACTTGGCGCCGGGGATGGCGGGGGCGGGGCTGACGTCGATGATCTTATAGCCCTTGGCCTTACCGGCCAGGTACTCGGCAGGGGTCATGCTCTCGTATCGGCCTTCCAGTTTGTTCTCCAGGATGTAGCAGGCCTGGACGAAGGGATGGATGGCGGTGGAGAAGGGAGGCGCGTAGGCAAAGTCCATGGTGTCGAAGTCTTCTACCCTGGCGCCCATGGAGATACCGGCCACGGCGATGTCCACCATCTTGTCTACACTGCCGCCGCCCAGCACCTGGATGCCCAGCAGCTTGTGGCTTTCCCTGTCGGCAATCAGCTTGGTCACAAAGGAAGCCGCA
>JAXEMQ010000029.1:0-20157 GCA_034099845.1 Faecousia sp. | reverse complement strand
AAAAATTTTAGCTGACAAGGAAAAACACTTGACAAAGCGGACGCTTTCGTGTATGATGGGGGAGCTGTCAAGGAAAGAACCTTGACAGGGGAGGACCTGATTGTGGAAAGCTTGGAAATGACCCTGCTGTTCGATTACTATGGCGAGCTTTTGACGCAGCGGCAGCGGGATTGCCTGGATAGGCGCTACAACCAGGATATGTCCCTTGGGGAGATTGCCCAGGAGCTGGGAGTCAGCCGCCAGGGGGTGTTCGATACCCTGAACCGGGGAGAGACGCTGCTGCGGAACATGGAGGAAAAGACCGGCTTCCTTCGCCGGGACGAGGCTGTCCACAGGGCTGCCCAAGAGATTGCGCAGGCCGCCAAAGCCCTGGAGCAGACGGAAAACCCGGAGGTTGCCCGCCTGGCAAAGCGGATTCTCACGGCGGCAAAGGAACTTGAGGAGTAAAGTATGGCATTTGAAGGCTTGACTGAAAAAATCTCTTCCACCTTCAAAAAGCTTCGTGGCAAGGGCCGTCTGAAAGAAGCGGATGTGAAGGAGGCTATGCGGGAAATCCGTATGGCGCTTTTGGAAGCCGATGTCAGCTATAAGGTGGTAAAGGATTTCACCAAGTCCGTTACGGAGCGCTGTGTCGGCACGGATGTTCTGGAGTCTCTGACTCCTGCCCAGATGATTGTCAAGATCGTCAACGAAGAGCTGTGCAAGCTCATGGGCGCGGAGACCAAGCATTTGAATATCAATCCCAACGGTCCCACCGTGGTTATGCTGGTTGGCCTGCAGGGCGCCGGTAAAACCACCAACGGCAGCAAGTTGGCCGGCCTCATGAAGCGGCAGGGCAGAAATCCTTTGCTGGTGGCTTGCGATGTATACCGCCCCGCGGCAATTCAGCAGCTGAAGGTCTGCGGTGAAAAACTGGGTATTCCGGTGTTTGAAAAGGGCAACCAGGACCCGGTGGTTACCGCGAAAGAGGCGGTGCTCCACGCCCGGCAGAGGGGCTATGATATGGTGTTTCTGGACACCGCCGGCCGTCTGCATGTGGACGAGGCCCTTATGGAAGAGCTGAAAAAGATCAAAGCCACCGTAAAGCCCAATGAAATCATGCTGGTGGTGGACGCCATGACCGGCCAGGACGCGGTGAATGCCGCTCAGAGCTTTAACGAGTGGCTGGACATTGATTCCGTTATGCTGTCCAAGCTGGATGGCGACGCCCGGGGCGGCGCGGCTCTGTCCGTGCGGGCCGTCACCGGAAAGCCCATCAAGTTTGCCGGTATGGGCGAAAAGCTGGAGGATATTGAGGTTTTCCACCCTGATCGGATGGCAAGCCGGATCCTGGGCATGGGTGATGTGCTGAGCCTTATTGAAAAGGCTGAAAAGGCATACGATGCCAAACAGGCCGCAAAGCTGGAGGAAAAGCTGAAAACCAACCGTTTTACCCTCCAGGATTTTTACGACCAGATGGTACAGCTCCGCTCTATGGGCTCCATTGAAGACCTTCTGGCACAGATGCCTGGGGGTGCGGGCCTCAAGGATATCAAACTGGATCCGAAGGCCATGGCGCATACCGAGGCCATCATCCTTTCCATGACCCCCAAGGAGCGGGAAAACCCCAGTATCATCGGGGCCAGCCGCAAAAAGAGGATTGCTGCGGGCTGCGGTCTGCGGGTGGAGGATGTGAACAAACTCCTGAAATCCTTTGAGCAGATGCGCAAGCTTATGAAACAGTTTAATTCCCCCGGGGCTGCCAAGAAGCTCAGACGGATGCGGGGCTTCGGCGGAATGCGTTTCCCCGGAATGTAAATTCTTTTGTTCGCCAAAAGCAATATGCTTTGCGATATATCATCCTGTTATTTTATGGAGGTGAAACTTTCATGGTTAAGATCAGACTGAGAAGAATGGGTGCGAAGAAGGCTCCTTACTACCGTATTGTTGTTGCCGATTCCCGTTCCCCCCGTGACGGCCGCTGCATCGAAGAGATCGGCACCTACAACCCTCTGACCGCTCCCGCCACCGTTACCGTTGACGTTGAGAAGGCTCAGACTTGGATCAAGAACGGTGCACAGCCCACCGATACCGTTCGGGGCCTGCTGAAGAACGCTGGTGTTCTGTAAGCCCTTTTGAAGGAGTGGCAAAATGAAGGAACTTTTGCTGTATATGGCAAAGAACCTGGTTGATGATCCGGATTCCGTTACCGTTGTGGAAACCTCTGACGAGGAAGGCAAGGTTTTGGAGCTCCATGTAGCCGAAGGCGATATGGGCAAGGTTATCGGACGCCAGGGGCGGATCGCCAAAGAGATCCGTACCATTATCAAGACGGTTGCCCAGCGCACTGGCGAAAAGGTCACCGTTGAAATTGTGGATTAAACGGCTATGCGTGGCGATTTCGTCACGCATTTTCGTTTTTTACGGAGGAGTATGATGGAAGCAATCTGGAAAACCATGTATGACGCGGCGACAGCTGTGCAGAAGAATCGGATCATTTCAGACTATGTGGAGGCAGGCGGTGTGGCCGCGGCGATTCTTTCCGAAAGCGGAAGGATTTACACCGGAGTCTGCGTGGATACCGCCAGTACCCTGGGCATCTGTGCCGAGCGCAATGCCATATTCAATATGCTGACAAACGGGGAGCATCGGATTTCAAAGGTGCTTGCAGTTATGCCCAATGGAAAAACCGGTGCGCCCTGCGGGGCCTGCCGGGAGCTGATGGTTCAGCTGAACCCCGGCCAGTACCGCGATATCCAGATCATGCTGGATTACGAGAACGGGATGATTGTTACCTTGGGGGAACTGACGCCCCAGTGGTGGATCTGATAAAGGAGAACCGGATGAGACTGCCATTTATCGAAGCGGGCGAAATTGTGAATACCCACGGTATCCGGGGGGAAGTCAAAATGCTCACATGGCTGGACAGCCCCGAGGATATGTGCGGGTTTTCCCGGTGCCGCATCGGCAAACAGGACTATGTGATTCTGTCCTGCCGGGTACAGAATACCTGCAATCTTATGCGCCTGGAAGGGGTGGATACCGTGGAAAAAGCCCAGGCGCTGCGTGGAAAAACGGTTGAGATCTATCGGGAGGATGTCGGTGACGATGTGATTTTTGCCGCGGAGCTGACGGGTATGCGGGTATACAGCCAGGGAAAACAGATTGGAGAGCTGACCCAGGTGCTGGACTATCCCGGCAATCAGGTCTATGTGGTGGAAGGGGAGAAAACCTATATGATTCCTGCGGTCAAAGCGTTCATTCTTTCCACGGACATGGAAAAAAATGAAATGCAGGTGGCGCTGCTGGAGGGAATGGAAACCGATGCGGATTGATATTCTGACCCTGTTCCCTGATACCTTGGGAGACGTGCTGTCCGAAAGCATTCTGGGCCGGGCCCAGGAGCGGGGGTTTATCCGCATAGAGGCCCACCAAATTCGGGATTACACCTCCAACAAGCAGAACCAGGTGGATGATTATCCCTATGGGGGTGGCCGTGGCGCCATTATGCAGGCGGATCCCATCTACCGCTGCTGGGAATCTGTGTGCGACGAGGCAGGAGGTCCCGTGCATACCATTTATCTGTCTCCCTGCGGCCATACGTTCAAGCAGGCGGATGCCATCCGCCTGAGCAAGCTGGAAAACCTGATCCTTGTCTGCGGTCATTATGAGGGAATTGATCAGCGGTTTATCGACGAGTGTGTGGACGAGGAAATCTCATTGGGGGATTTTGTCCTCACCGGCGGCGAGATTGCGGCCATGGCTGTTACGGACGCCGTGTGCCGGATGGTTCCCGGGGTTCTGGCAGACCCGGAGTGTTTTGAGGACGAAAGTCACTTTTCAGGCCTGCTGGAATACCCCCAGTACAGCCGCCCCGCGGTGTGGCATGACCGGGTGGTGCCGGAGATTCTGCTCTCCGGAAACCATGAGAAGGTGAACCAGTGGCGGCGGAAACAATCCCTGCGCCGCACGAAAGCACGCAGACCGGATATGTATGAAAAGCTGGATCTTACCTCAAAGCAGGACCAGAAGCTCCTGAAGGAAATGGCCCTGGAGGATGCGGAAACGGAATAACGAATCGGCAGCAAAGGATGTTCTTTGCTGCCGATTCGTTATTTGAGAAGCAAAAATTGTGCCAAAGCAATCTGCGCAAGAAGAATCAGGGGAATGCCAACGGTAAATTTGATGTGCCTGGTTTTGTGGCGTACCGTATACATTCCGATCAGGGCGCCGATGCTGCCGCCCAGAAGAGCCGTGGAGATGAGCGTCGCTTCCGGGATGCGCCAGAGATTTTTCCTGGCTTTGTATTTGTCAATCAGCATAAGACAGAAGGCAATTGCATTGATTATCAGCAGGTAGATGGAGAGAAGTTCTTTCATGAATTCGAAACCTTTCAGGAGGGATATGTGTGAAAAAGCTGTTTTTCTGCTTGCTTTTCACGGCACTGCTGGCCGGCTGTGCCGGAGAAGAAACCATGGAGACCCTTGGGGATGTGTGGGACGTTCCGGCAATGGCCGTACCACGGCAGATTCTGGTGGATCTGCCGGAGGATACCGCCGCAGGCGTTTTGGAAAGTGACGCAGGGCGCATCTATATCGCGGATGACTATGAAATCATGCTGGAAACGATGGAGTCAGGTGATCTGGATGGGACGCTGCGGCAG
The DNA here is from genome assembly GCA_034099845.1 of Faecousia sp. Lineage (GTDB taxonomy): Bacteria > Bacillota > Clostridia > Oscillospirales > Oscillospiraceae > Faecousia. The sequence continues at coordinate 15,515 of JAXEMQ010000029.1, read as the reverse complement.
CTCTGCGGCAGGGGAAAGGACGAACTGACGGTGCTGGAAACCCGGCAGGATGATCTGAAACGCTATGAGTTTGTCTGGGCTACTGCCGGGGAAAGGGGAGAGCAATTGGGAAGGGCTGTTATTCTGGATGACGGAAACTATCACTACTGCCTGTCGGTCCTGCGCCCGGAGGATGCGGAAGAAACCTCCCAGGTGGTCTGGAGCCAGGTGTTTCAGTCCTTTGCTTTGTCCTGATAAATCGTCAAAACCTGACGGCACAGGTCTTCGCAGGCCTTGCGGACCCGTTCCGGGTAAAGGATTTCCGCCTGGGAACCGAAACCGATGACCCAGCTGAGAAACATTTGAGATTCGGCTACATTGACTGTGAAAACGAAGTGATCCTCTCCGTCAGGGATCAGCATGGTGCTTTTCCCGAACCGATCCATGACCACGTTGGTCAGGTCCTTGTGAAAACGCATTTTTACCGCTACGCTGTCACCGGCAAACATCTGAAAGCGTTTGGCGCAATAGTCTGTCAGTGCCTTTCCGGTGAGCTCCGGGCAGGGAACCCGGGGTTCATCCAGAAGCGCGATGTCGGTCATTCGGTCCACCCGGTAGCTTGTGATGCCGTGACGGGGAGACAGGGCCAGCAGATAGCAGTTTTCCCCTTCCTGGCACAGACCGTAGGGGCTGGCGGAATAGTCTTTCTCCCGGTATTCCCGCTTGCCGTCAAGGCCCCAGTTGAAATAGCGAAAGGTGATCTGTTTGTTCCTGGAAATGGCTTCCTGAATGGCATCTACGCTGTAGTAAATGGATTCGTTCATGCTTTTGACCCGTCCGGAGACCACCACGTCCCGCCGCATGAGCCGGGCATCCTCTTCGTTGCACAGCGTGCACAGCTTCTCGATCAGTTCCCGGGATTTCCGTTCGGTCAGGAACCGGCTGGATTGGACGGCATCGATCAGGAGTTTCAGCTCCGGAAGCTCAAAAACCCGCTGGCCCACATAGTAACCGCCGTTTTTTCCTGTGGTGGAGATAATGTCAATGCCATAGTCCTGCAGAGCGGCAATGTCCGAATAAATGGTTTTTCTGTCGCAGAGAATGCTGTGCTTTTCCAGCATGGCGATCAGCTCTCCAGCTCTCACCGGGTGTTCCTGGTGGGAGTTTTTTTGAAGGTAGTCCAGAATGTATAAAATCTTCAGTTTCTGATTATCGGATTTCGGCAAGGAAAAGCACCCCGCTTCCATAGTATTTCAGGTAAATGATACCACAGAATCGGGTGAGGGGAAAGCATTATTTGATTTTTTATCGGAAATATGATAGAATACGTCAAAACATTCTAAATCCGATCAGGAGGAGAAACTTATGTATTTCGGTTGCCACTTATCCGCTTCCAGAGGATATTGCACCATGGTCCGTCAGGCCATGTCTATGGACGCAGACACCTTTGCTTTTTTCACGCGGAATCCCCGGGGCAGCCGTTCCAAGAAGGAGGATCTTACCGACACCAACGCGGCGGTTCAGATGCTGCGGCTGGGGCATTTCGGACCGGTGGTTGCCCATGGCGCCTATACAATGAATCTGTGTACGGCCAAACCCGAGGACCGGGCGTTTGCCGAGGAAATACTGGCGGATGATCTGCGGCGCATGGCGGCGCTTCCCGGAAACTTCTATAACTTCCATCCCGGCAGCCATGTGGGGCAGGGAACAGAGCAGGGAATTGAGCAGATCGCTCAGGCACTCCGCCGTGCCATGGAGCCGAATTATCCCGTAACGGTTCTGTTGGAGACCATGGCGGGAAAGGGAAGCGAAGTTGGGTCCAGCTTTGAAGAACTCCGGGCAATTCTGGATGCGGTGGGAAGAGACGATCTGGGGGTCTGCCTGGATACCTGCCATGTATATGACGCGGGGTATGATATTAAAAATGACCTGGATGGTGTTCTCGAGGAATTTGACCGGGTAATCGGCTTGAACCGGCTAAAGGCTTTGCATCTGAACGATACAAAGAATCCCATCCGCAGCCACAAGGACCGCCACGAGAAGATTGGGGAGGGCTACCTGGGAAAAGAAACCTTTGCCCGGATTGTGCGTCATCCCAAGCTTTTGGGAAAGCCTATGATTCTGGAAACACCCAACGAACTGGATGGATACACCAGAGAAATCGCGCTGCTGCGCGCCTACTATAATTACTTCATTTGATACCATATATAAATCGTGGTACATACATGATATCCATCTTCCGGATCGGGAAGGAGGAAACAAATGACGGATTTACAGACAATTCTTGATATGATTGCCCAGTCCAGAACGCTGTACGCCGATGTTTTTACAGCGGCAGCCCGGTATCTGGTTCCGGCACTGGCGGCTTTGCTTCTGCTGCACTGCGCCCGGCCGCTGCTATCCTTTCGGCGGGAACCGGAGATCTGGGCCTGGCTGAAGTTTACCGATGGCAGTCAGGTAGCGGTTACCCATTGGGAAAATGTCATCGGCAGAAGCAAAAGCAGCGACATTACAGTGGCGCTGTCAACGGTATCGAGGAACCATGCGGTGCTCACCCGGTACGATGACGGAAGCTGGACCATTTCCGATGCCAGTTCCAAAACCGGAACCTGGGTCAATGGAGAACGGGTCAGTATCTGTGCCCTGCACAGCGGAGATGTGATTTCCATTGGCGGTGTGGATATGGAGCTGACCCCGATTACCAAACGGCAGGAGCAGCTGCAAAGCCAGCTGCGGACCAGAGGCTCCAGCGGCTGGAGCAGCCTTTTGGGGCTGATGCTGCTGACTCTGATGCAGGCGCTCATGCTGGCGGGTTTTCTGCTTTCCGGTGAGATTGCGGAATATCCGGCTTACCTTTTGGGCTTTGGTGCGGTATTCCTGTGTCAGTGGGCGCTGTTCCTGTTCTATACGGTGATACGCCGCAGTTCCTTTGAGGTGGAAACCATCGCCTTCTTTCTGTGTACGCTGGGAGTCGCGGCCCTTGCCACCGTTAAGCCGGGGGAGATGCTGAAGCAGTCCGCTGCTATGTTGATGGGCGTCGGAATGTTTTTGCTGATTGGCTGGTCTCTGCGGGATCTGGAACGCGCAAAGCGGTTCCGTTATCTTGCGGTGCTGGCAGGGGTGGGATTCCTGGTTGTCACATTGCTTTTCGGCAAGGAGTACTACGGTGCCAAGAACTGGCTGGTGATTGGCGGCCTTTCTTTGCAGCCTTCGGAGCTCAGTAAGGTCTGCTTCGTTTATGCCGGTGCATCCACCATGGACCGGATCATGAACAAACGGAATCTCATTTTGTTTATTGCTTACTCCATTGTAATCTGCGGCCTTCTGGCACTGATGAATGACTTTGGAACCGCCATGATTTTCTTCTGCGCGTTCCTGATCATTGCCTATCTGCGTTCCGGAAGCGTTGGCACCATTGGGCTTGCCTGCACGGCGCTGGGCTTTGCCGGTGTGCTGGCTCTGCGGATTGCGCCTCACGCGCTGAACCGGTTTGCGTCCTGGCGCCATGTGTGGGACAATCCCTTTACCTCCGGCTATCAGCAGACTCAGGCCATCATGTGTATTGCCTCCGGAGGCCTGTTCGGTCTGGGTCCGGGGAAAGGCTTCCTGCAAAAGGTATTCGCGGCGGACTCGGACATTGTGTTTGCCACCATTTCCGAGGAGTGGGGCTTGATACTGGCGTTGATGGCTGTGTTTGCCGTAGCGGCTCTGGGATTTTTTGCCATTCGGACATCCCGTATTTCCCGCAGCAGTTTCTATTGTATCGGCGGCTGTACGGCGGCAGGCATTCTGCTGATCCAGGCATCCCTCAATTGTTTGGGTACGGTGGATGTGCTGCCCTTTACCGGTGTGACCTTCCCCTTTATTTCCAATGGCGGAACCAGCATGATCGGTGCCTGGGGCCTGCTGGCCTTTGTCAAAGCGGCGGATACCCGGCAGAATGCAAGCTTTGCAGTGAGATTTTCCAAATAGGAGAAACGTATGAACAGAGTAACCAAAAGAAGCTGGCTGATGTGCCTGTTTATCTTCCTGCTTCTGGGGGGGATGGGCTTCTTTGTGATGGAATATGCCGTAAAGGCCGATGCCTGGGTGGTTGCCCCCGGTTCGCCCCATGTGTTTAAGGGCAGCAATCTGGGCAACGGCACCGTGGTTGACCGGGATGATGTGGTGCTGCTGGATGTGGAAAATAACCGCAGCTATTCCGACAATGCGGAGACAAGAGCCTCTACCATGCACTGGCTTGGAGACCGGCAGGGCCGGATTCAGGCCGGTGCGGTGGGCAGCTATGCGGCCCTGATGTCCGGCTACGACAAGGTGAACGGACTGTATGATTTTGCCGGCGGCAGTGGTGTGGCACACCTGTCCCTGTCTGCCAGAGTACAGAATGCGGCCCTGCGGGCGCTGAACGGCAGAAAGGGCACCGTTGGCATTTACAATTATCGGACGGGGGAGATTCTCTGCGCGGTTACTTCCCCCACCTATGACCCGGATCATGTGCCGGATGTGGAGGCGGATACCTCCGGAAAGTACGAAGGAGTCTATCTAAACCGTTTTTTGCAGTCCAGCTATGTGCCCGGATCCATTTTTAAGGTGGTGACAACGGCGGCGGCCCTGGAGTGCGTTCCCGATATTGAAAGCAGGACCTTTACCTGTGACGGCGCTTATGAGTATGGTACGGAGGCTGTTACCTGCGAGACTGCCCACGGTACCCTGGATCTCAAAGGCGCGCTTGCCCACTCCTGCAATTGCAGTTTTGCACAGATTGCCAAGCTGGTAGGCAAGAAGAATATGGAAAAGTATGTGCAGAAATTTGGAATTACCGAAAGCGTATCCTTTGACGGAGTGACCAGCGCTTCCGGACACTACGATATTTCCGATACAGGCGGCGCCTCTTTTGCCTGGAGCTGCATCGGCCAGCATTCGGACCTAATTAACCCTGCCCGGTTTATGACCTTTATGGGCACCATCGCGAATGGCGGCAGGGGAGTGGAGCCTTTCCTTGTGCGTTCGGTCTCCAGGGGAGAAGAGGTGCTTTACGAGGCCAGGGGACGGCAGACAGACCGGATCATGAGCAAAACCACTGCGGAAAAGCTTCAGTCCTTTCTCCGCAATAATGTGCAGATTATCTATGGAGACGGCCATTTTCCCGGACTTTCCGTCTGCGCCAAGTCCGGCACCAGTCAGCTTGGAGGCGGGCAAAAATCAAATGCCATGTTCTCCGGCTTTGTACTGGATGATGCGTATCCGCTGGCTTTCATTGTCGTTGTTGAAAACGGCGGCTATGGCAGTGCCGCCTGTGTGCCGGTGCTCAGTTCGGTGCTTCAGGAATGCAAAGCGGTTTTGGACGCGGAATAACAAGAGCGCTGCCGGATTCTTTCCCGGAAAGACTCCGGCAGCGTCCTTTTATCATAGGGAGGTAGCAGAATCTTTTGTCGGAAGGAGGATAGAAAACGGAAAATCAGATGCTTGTATGTTCTGCACAAAAAATTAAGGAATTATTAACTATTATATGTAGTGTTTACCTTGTTGACAAATGTCCTCCTCTGAGATACAATAGCCTCACATTCAACAAGGAGGTTTTGGATATGTTTCATCGGAATGTTACCTGCGGCAGATACGTATCCGAGGCTTCTGTTCGGATGAACCCCATTCGCATTCTGGCCGGGCTGCGGATTGTATTGGTATGCCGTGAGAGCCTGCTGCCGACGAATATGTTGTAATAAAGCGACCGGGGATTCAGGTTTGTATGAAGAAGCGGTTGCCGGATTGGCAGCCGATTTTTTATAGTAAGTAAAGCAAGAAAAGGAGATTTGAAAATGAAAAAGGTTTTTGCGCTTGTTATGGCAGCCGTCATGGTTCTGGGAATGTTCGCCGGCTGTGCTTCCAACAGTGCCCCTGCCGCTACCGAGGCCCCCAAGGCTACGGAAGCCGCTCAGACGGATGCCCCCGCCGCTGCTGCTGCCGGTGCCATTAAGGTTGGCGCCATCGGCCCCCTGACCGGTGACTACGCACAGTACGGCAATGCTGTTGCCAACGGCATCCAGGTCGCAATTGATGAGATCAACGCCAAGGGTGGCCTGCAGTTCGAGCTGCTGAGCGAGGATGACCAGGGTGATCCCACCATGTCTGTCAACGCCTACAACGTTGAGATGGAAAAGGGTATGCAGGTTCTGCTGGGAACCACTACTTCCGGTGCCTGCGCCGCTGTTGCCGACGTTGCCAAGGACGAGCGGGTGTTCGTTCTGACTCCCTCCGCTTCCAACCCCGTTGTAAACGAAGGCAAGGACAATGTTTACCAGGTTTGCTTCACCGACCCCAACCAGGGCGCTTCCGCTGCTCAGACCATCAAGAGCCTGGGCGTGGGTGAGAAGATCGCTGTGATCTGGAACAACGCTCAGGATTACTCCACCAGCATCTACCAGTCCTTCATGGCAAAGGCGAAGGAAATCGGCCTGGAGGTCGTTTCCGACACCACCTTCTCCGATGACAGCAATGCCGACTTCTCCGTCCAGCTGCAGGACGCTGCCAACGCAGGTGCCGATCTGGTCTTCCTGCCCATCTACTACACCCCCATCGTTGCCATCATGCAGCAGGCTGACGCCGCAGGCTATGGCTTCAAGTTCTTCGGTGTGGACGGCATGGACGGCCTGCTGTCTGTGGAAGGCTTCAACACCGCTCTGGCAGAAGGCTCCTACATGCTGACCCCCTTCGATGCCAATAAGAGCGATGCTCTGACCTCCGCTTTCGTTTCCACCTACAAGGCCAAGTACGGCGATACCCCCAACCAGTTTGCTGCCGACGCTTACGACGCCATGTACATCTTCTACGCCGCCTGCCAGGATCTGGGCTTCACCGCTGAGACTTCTGCTCAGGATATCTGCGAGGCGATGATCCCCTGGATGCAGACCTATACCTACACCGGCCTGACCGGCGCGGGCATGGTATGGACTGCTGACGGCTGCGTGAGCAAGGTCGCAACCGCTTACATCATCAAGGACGGCGCTTATGCTTCCGTTGGCTAATGGCTGACTGATTCGCTGACTCCGTTCCAACGAAATGACCGGGCGGATCCCAATCTTCCGGAAAAAGGATCCGCCCGGTTCCATACCGCTCCCGGGATGACAAGCCATGGTCACCCCCACGGGGAGTGACCGGGGCTTGTCACCTCGGATAACACTGAAAGAAGAAAGAAGGATACATTTATGACAATGTTCTTGTCCAATCTGATCAGCGGGATCAGCCTGGGCAGCGTGTATGCCATTATTGCGCTGGGTTATACGATGGTGTACGGTATTGCCAAGATGCTGAATTTTGCCCATGGTGATATTATCATGGTGGGCGCCTATATCTGCTTCTGTTGCCTGTATAATCTGGGCTTTTCTCCCTTTTTGGGCATTCTGGCATCCATGGCGGTGTGTACCCTGCTGGGCATCCTCATCGAACGGCTGGCCTATAAGCCCCTGCGTCAGGCAACCTCCCTTTCCGTGCTGATTACTGCCATCGGTATGAGCTACTTCCTGCAGAATCTGGCTCAGATTATCTGGGGAGCAAACCCCAAGAGCTTCCAGACCGTGATTCCCGCGGGTAATATCTCCCTTATGGGCGGCGAACTGAAAATCTCCTATGTATCTCTGGTCACCATCGCCGCGTCTGTGGTTGTGATGTTGGCCCTGTCTCTGTTTGTGGGCCGCAGCAAGATGGGCCGCGCCATGCGCTGTGTTTCCGAGGATAAGGGAGCTGCTCAGCTGATGGGCGTAAATGTGGATCTGACGATTTCCGTTACCTTTGCCATCGGCTCCGCCCTTGCGGCGATTGCCGGTGTGCTGATGTGTTCTGCCTATCCCACACTGAAGCCGACCACCGGCGCGATGCCCGGCATTAAGGCGTTTACCGCCGCGGTTTTCGGAGGCATCGGTTCCATCCCTGGCGCCATGCTGGGCGGCATCCTCCTTGGTGTTATTGAAATTCTGGGCAGAGCCTACGTTTCCTCCGAATTGGGCGACGCTTTCGTTTTTGCTGTTCTGATTCTGGTCCTGCTGGTGAAACCCACCGGTCTGCTGGGCAAGAAGATTCAGGAAAAGGTGTGAGGTGGCCGGTATGAAAAAGACAACTGTTTCAAAGTATCTTCGTCGGTTCTTACCCTATTTGCTTGTGATTGCGGCCTTTATTGTCTGTCAGTCCTTGATCAAAACCGGTGCCATGCCCCGTACGACAAAGGCACTGCTGATTCCTGTCTGTGTGTATATTGTGATGGCGGTTTCTCTGAATCTGACCGTCGGTATTTCCGGAGAGCTGAGCCTGGGGCATGCCGGTTTCATGTCTGTGGGCGCATTTACGGGAATTGTAATGGCCGCTTATTTCCGTGAGGCCTTCGGCGCGCCGGAAGTTGTGCAGCTGCTGATGGCAATTGTTTCCGGCGGCATTATGGCCGGTATCATGGGTGTGCTGATAGGTGTGCCGGTGCTGAGACTCCAGGGTGACTACCTGGCAATCGTAACCCTGGCCTTTGGGGAGATTATCCGAAATATTCTGAACTGTGTGTATATCTCCATTGATGGGAAAGCCCTGCGTTTCTCCTTCAATCATCCGGATCTTCCCGGTAAGCTCCTGTTCCGCGGCCCCTCAGGTGCAACAGGTGTCAGCCGGATTGCAACCTTTACTGCCGGCTTCCTTCTGGTGCTGTTTACGCTGTTTGTGGTGCTGAATCTGGTCCGGTCCCGGTCCGGCCGTGCCATTATGGCCATCCGCGATAACAAAATTGCCGCGGAGGCCTGCGGTCTGGATGTTACCAAGTACCGTATGATGGCCTTTGTAACCTCCGCAGCTCTGGCGGGCATGGGCGGTGCGCTCTTTGGTCAGAACTATTCCACCCTTGCGCCCTCCAATTTCTCCTTCAATGCCTCCATACTGATTCTTGTGTATGTGGTTCTCGGCGGCATCGGCAACATTACCGGCTCCATCATCGCGGCGACTGTACTTTATGTACTGCCTGAGGAGCTGCGGGCATTCTCGGATTACCGTATGCTTGTATACGCGGTGGTTCTGATTGCGGTTATGCTGCTGACCAATAGCGTTGCGATTAAGAATTTCTTTTCTTCCCTGCGGACAAAAGGCAGAGAGAAATCTGGTAAGAAGGAGGGCGAGGCTGTATGAGTGAGAATGTGAAGCGCAAATCCAACACGAAAATGGTTCCGTTTCCCTCCCGTTCCATTGTTCCCGAGCGGGACGTGGGCAAGCGCCCTGTGCTGGAATGCAGCCATCTGGGAATCGATTTCGGCGGCCTCCGAGCGGTAGACGATTTTAACCTGACCATCGGCGAAACGGAGATTGCGGGACTGATCGGTCCCAACGGCGCAGGAAAAACCACTGTTTTCAATCTGCTTACGAAGGTGTATCAGCCTACCAGCGGCACCGTGATGGTTAACGGAATCGACACGGCCGGTATGAATACCGTCCAGGCGAACAAGCTGGGCCTGGCAAGAACCTTCCAGAATATCCGTCTGTTCAATCAGATGAGCGTTGAAGACAATGTGCGCATTGGCCTTCATAACCAGATTTCCTACAATATGTTCTCCGGTATTCTTCGGTTGCCCTCTTACTGGTCCGGGGAGCGCCGGCAGCACGAAAAAGCCATGGAGCTTCTGTCCATCTTCCATATGGAGAATCTGGCTGAGGAAAAGGCCGGAAGCCTTCCTTACGGTGCCCAACGCCGTTTGGAAATTGTCCGCGCCCTTGCCACAAACCCCAGACTCTTGCTGCTGGATGAGCCTGCCGCGGGTATGAACCCCAAGGAAACGGAAGAGCTTATGGATAACATCATAAGGATCCGTGACCAGTTCAAGATTGCGGTGCTGCTCATCGAGCACGATATGAACCTGGTTATGGGCATCTGTGAGGGCATTTGTGTTCTGAACTTCGGCAAGGTTATTGCCAAGGGTACGGCGGATCAAATCCAGCAGAACCCGGAAGTCATTGAGGCTTATCTGGGCCGTCAGAAGGAGGACGAAAAATGAGTGAGAATAAGTGCCTTCTTCAGGTTGAGAATCTGAATGTGTTTTACGGATCCATTCATGCCATCAAGGATATTTCCTTCCATGTAAACGAAGGCGAGGTTGTAACCCTGATCGGCGCCAACGGCGCGGGAAAATCCACAACGCTGAACACCATTGCCGGGCTTCTGAAGCCCAAGAGCGGTAGCGTGACCTTTGACGGGAAAGTGATTTCCGGACTGCCCGCCAATTCGATTCTTCCGCTGGGAATGGCCCTCTGTCCGGAAGGACGCCGGATTTTCCAGCACATGACGGTTCGTGAAAATCTGGAAATGGGTGGCTACAGCCGTCCCAGAAAAGAAATTGACGATTCCATTGACCAGATGTTCCAGCGCTTTCCGCGGTTGAAGGAGCGCCGCAAGCAGATCGCAGGTACGCTCTCCGGCGGTGAGCAGCAGATGCTGGCCATCTCCCGTGCCTTGATGAGCAAGCCGAAGCTGATGATGCTGGACGAGCCCTCCATGGGCCTGGCCCCCATTCTGGTGGATCAGGTGTTTGACATCATCAAAGAACTCCACAGTGCAGGCACCACAATTCTTTTGGTGGAGCAGAATGCCCGAAAGGCTCTGCAGATCGCGGATCGGGCCTATGTTCTGGAAACGGGTTCCATCACCCTCAGCGGCACCGGTGCCGAGCTTGCCAAGTCTGATGAGGTTCGAAAAGCCTACCTTGGCGGCTAAAGCGTCTCGGATTCGATAACAGCGCATACAGAATATTATAAACACCCCCTGCATAGCGTGTGCAGGGGGTGTTTTCTGTGTGTCGGAAGAATCGGATGCGCGGGGGGTGTATGATTGCATTGGGTCTGGGCTTGCTGTTGGGGCAGTGGATTGCTTCGACGTTTCTGTGTGTGTTGTCAGGACTGATGCTGATCACCCTGGGCTGGTGCATTCTGCGGCAGCGTTAACGTTCTGTTGAAGCGGCCGGACGCATATCATAGACAGTGACAACCGGGGAAAACGCGGGACAGAGATACACGCAACTTTCAGCGTGATCACAAGATCGGGAGGTAACGCAATGGATATGAAGAGTACGGCTGTTTCTTACCTGGATCCGGTGCTGATGGATTCTCGGCAGCTGGAACAGGCCCAGGAAGTAAGAATTCCGGACGGAATGCCGGATGCGGACAGGATCCTCGGTGTATGGGGGCAGCCGATTCTGCGCGGCAAGGAGTGGCGCGGGGATACGGTGGGATTCAACGGAGGCGTGATGCTCTGGATCCTGTACTGTCCGGAAGGAAACGATACTCCGGAGATTCTGGATGCCTGGATGCCCTTCCAGACCAAGTGGGGTATCCCGGAGGACAGTCCGGAAGGAAAGCTGAATCTCACAATGGGGATCCGGTTTCTGGATGCCAGAACCATTTCTCCCAGAAAGCTAATGGTCCGGGGCGGATTATCCGTATGCGCCCAGGCATTGGTTCCCGGTGAAACCAATGTCCTGTATCCCCAGGACATACCGGAGGACGTATACGTTCTGCGCAGAAGCTTTCCGCTGAAGCTCTATGCCCAGGCTGGGGAAAAGGCATTTGCCCTGGAAGACACCCTTTCGTCCTCGGGAGAGGACATGAGTGATTGGAGAATCTGTTCCGCGGCTGTGCGTCCCTATGTGAATGAGCAAAAGGTGGTGGGGAATAAGATCGCCTTCCGCGGCGCGGCAGAGCTCACTGTTCTCTTTGCGGCAGAAGACGGAATGCTGGAAAGCAAAAGCTTTGTGTTTCCGTTTTCCCAGTTCGCGGAACTGGACAAGAGCTTCGGCAATGACGCGGAAGCGGACATCCTGCTGTGCGTGACCAATCTGGAGCTGGAGGAGGACCCGGAGGGGCTCAAGCAAATGAAACTGGGCCTTACCGCCCAGTATGCCGTAACTGACTTGACCATGGTGGATACGGCGGCGGATGCCTACAGCAATCTGCGGCAGGTAAAGCCCACCGTGGACCGGCTGGAGCTCAATTCGATCCTTGATAAGCACTGGGAGAGTCTTACTGGCAGAACGGACCTACCTGAAGACGTTTTGAGCAGTATTCAAACCAGTCTTTGGAGCGATGTACCTGTCTACGACCGGGATTCCGGAGGAACCCTTGCGGCACAGGGAACGGTACAGATTCTGTACAAAGAGGATTCCGGCCTGGAAGTGAAAACCTTTCATTGGGAGGGAAGCAAGCCCATGAAGGCGGGGGAGAGCGCTCAGGTGCGTATCACCGGATTCCTTCCGGGACAGCCCCAGCTGGAGCCGGGGTCCGGCGGTATGGGCATTGGCGGTGAAGTGCGGTGCCAGATTACCGCCTTCGGCTCAGAGGGCATTCCCATGGTGACGGATTTGGAGCTTGGAGAAATTCGGGAGCCCAGTCCGGACCGCCCGTCCCTGGTTTTGTGCCGGCCCGGAGGAAAAAGCCTCTGGGAGCTGGCCAAAGAAAACGGCTCTGCTGTGGATGCCATCCGCAGTGCCAATGCCCTGGAGGATGAGCCCGAAGCCAATCAAATGCTTTTGATTCCAATAGAATAACGCGGAACCGCCCCGGCATCGGGGCGGTTCTTTTAATTTGGATGATTTCGTTTTTCGGAACTGCGGGCCAGTACGGCCGATGCGATGGCAATGAAATCCCGAACGTATTTTTTCACATTTTCGCCGTTTCGATAACAGGCGTAGAAATGCCGATGATTGTCGTAATCCGCAAGCGGGTAGAAGCCGCCGCCTGCCGCGAAGACAAAGCTGTCGGCATATACATCCGGCAATATCATGCAGGCACCGCTTTTCAGGGCCACCCGCCGGCCAACTTCCAGGGAACTGGTTTCCAGCAGGATCCTGGGATGGAAGCTGTAGCGACGGAACAGACGGTCCTGAACGATTCGGGAGGAATGAGAGGTATCCAGAGAGACAAAGCTCTCCCGCTCTACATCCTTCAGAGTGATGGGAGTCCCGGTGGGAATGCGGCCGGCAATCCGGCTGTCACGGCCTGCAAGAATACCGATGGATTCTTTTTCAATCAACTCATAGGTAATGTTTACTTCGCTGGGCTCTGTGGCGGCCAGGGCAAGGTCAACCTCTCCCTTTTGCAGCAGGCCCTCCAGGTTTGCGGATGCGGTTTCCGTCAGTTCCAGCGTTACGTTGGGATATTCCTTTGAGAAAATGGGAATCACATCCGGCAGAACCTGCATGGCTCTTGTGACACTGATGCCCAGACGGAGGCGGCCTCCATCCTCATGGCGGATGCTTTCAATCTCCGCCTTTAACCGTGCGTCGATTTCCAGCATGGCTTCCACTGCCTTGAGGTAACGTTCACCGGCGTAGGTCAGATGGAAAGGGGAGGTGCTGCGGTCAAACAGCGGTGTTCCGACCTCATCTTCGATCTGTCGGAGGGTCTGACTGAGGGAGGGCTGGCTGATATACAGCTGTTTTGCCGCGGCGGTGATGGTTCCATATTTTGCAATTGTCTTAAAATAGAGAGCTTGCTTCATATTCATATATTTTTCACCACATTTTTATAGCATATTTCACAGGATTTATCGTTTCTTTCCAATATTGATTATAAAAGTATTTTTATGGAAGTCAAGAAAATGTTCGTATCCATTCGTTGTTATTTATAATCTAATAAAAATATAAGTATTTGTAATTATATGTTAGCTGTGCTATCTTATTGTCATCAAATAAAGAAAAACGGGAGGGTCAATATGGAAATTCTGAAATCCGCCGCAGCCGGCACTTTGGAATCCAGTGATGCCATGGTTACCGTGGAGCCCGGTGACGGCGGCATCGAGTTGGAGCTTTCCAGCAGTGTAATGAATCAGTATGGCCGTCAGATTAAGGCGACCGTGATGGAAACACTGGATCGGCTTCAGGTAAACAATGTACGGATTACCGTTGTCGATAAGGGTGCTCTGGACTGCACCATCAAGGCTCGTGTTGAGTGCGCCGTGTATCGGTCCTGCGATGCTTCCGGTGCCAATATTCCCTGGGGAGGTGCGGTGAGATGATCCGAAGACCCAAACCGGAACGGTTCCGCCTGCGCAGAACCATGATGTTCATGAACGCCCAGAAGCCCGGCCTTATCAAGGATGCCTACATCTATGGATGCGACTCCATTATGCTGGACCTGGAAGACGCGGTGGCGGAGAATCAGAAGGATTCCGCGCGATTCAGCCTATACCATGCCTTGACCACCATTGACTACGGCAGCACGGAAGTCATTGTCCGGATCAACGGTCTGGATACACCCCACTGGCAGGAGGATATCCGGGTTTGCGTTGCCGGAGGTGCCGATGGTATCCGGATCGCCAAGTGTGAAAGCGCCAAGGATGTACAGGTGGTGGAAGCTGCTGTGGAAGCAGCTGAAAAAGAATTCGGTGTAGAAGTTGGCCGGACCCTTCTGATGGCTGCCCTGGAAAGCCCCAAGGGCATCCTGAACGCATATGAAATCTGCTCCGCTTCCGACCGGATGTTCGGCGTTGCCATTTCCGGCGGTGACTTCCGGAAATGTATGCAGACCACCTTCCAGCCCGACGGTGTGGATATGCTGGCCGCCCGGGGACAGATGCTTCTGGCTGCCAGAGCCGCCGGCATCCAGTGTTTTGACACCGTGTTCACCGACCTGGACAACGAGGAAGGCTGCAGGGCTGAGGTCCTGCAGAATAAGGCTATGGGCTTTGACGGCAAGAGCCTCATCAACCCCAAACAGATCCGTCTGGTTCACGAGGTATTCGCACCCACCGGGAAGGAAGTCAAGCAGGCGGAAGCCATCGTAAGAGCTTACAGGGAACAGTCCGCTGCCGGTGTTGGTGTGTTCACGGTTAACGGCAAGATGATCGACATTGCCTTTATTCCCGGCGCGGAGCGTACTCTGCGGCTGGCAAAGGCCTGTGGTATGTATGAGGGGGATCTGGTATGAGAAACGCGGTAGGCAGAGACATTCCCGAGGCGCTGCTGGTAGACGGGAAGGAAGTATACCAGGGCAAGAATTACATGGATGGCAAGTACATTCAGAAGGCATCTCCCAGAACCCGCCGGTATGAAAAGCCCCAGGAGTCCAAAATTGTGGAGTCCCTGGTGGAGGCACTGAAACAGTGCGGCGCCAAAGACGGCATGACCTTCTCCTTTCACCACCACCTCCGGGACGGCGACTATGTGGTCAACATGGTCATGAAGGCTGCCATTGAAGAGCTCGGCCTTAAGGATTTGACCATTGCGGCTACATCTCTGGGCAGTGCCCACGACCCAATCGCGGATTACATTGAAGAGGGGAAAGTCATCGGCATCCAAACCTCCGGTATTCGCGGCCGGATGGGTGAGGTGGTTTCCGCGGGAAAGCTGAAGACCCCGGCCATCATCCGCAGCCATGGCGGACGTCCCCGTGCCATTGAGGCGGGAGAGGTTCACATTGACATTGCCTTTGTGGCGGCGCCCACCTCTGACTGTGTGGGCAACTGCCGTGGCATCGGCGGAAAGTCCAACTGCGGCTCCCTTGGCTATGCCATGACCGATGCCAGATAT
>JAXEMQ010000027.1:0-8730 GCA_034099845.1 Faecousia sp. | reverse complement strand
TCCATCTCCCACGATCTGCGCACCCCCCTGACGGCAATCTCCGGCAACGCGGGAATGCTGCTGTCGGAGGGGGACAATCTGTCCCCGGATACCCGGAACCGGATGTACAGTGACATCTCTGACGATGCGGCCTGGCTTTCCAATCTGGTGGAAAATCTGCTGGCGGTGACCCGCATCGAGGAAGGGCGCATGAAGCTGAATACCCAGCCCCAGCTGGTGGAGGAAATTGTTTCCGAGGCACTGCAGCACATCAGCCGGAAAATCAGCGAGCACAGCCTGACGGTGGTCCACCGGAACGAGCTGCTGCTGGCAAAATGCGATGCCCGTTTGATTGTTCAGGTGCTCATTAACCTGGTGGATAACGCCATCAAGTACACACCGGCTGCCTCCCACATCACGGTTGAAACGTGGCAGGAGCAGGGCTTTGCGGTGATTTCCGTGGGGGATGACGGCCCGGGTATTTCGGACGTGGAAAAAGAGCGGGTCTTTCAGATGTTCTATACCGGCAGCAACCCCATTGCGGACAGCCGTCGATCCCTGGGTCTGGGGCTGAGCCTGTGCAAAACCATCATCACGGCCCACGGCGGCGAGATCACCGTTTCCGACAATGTGCCCAGCGGCACTGTATTTACCTTTACGATCCCATCCGGGGAGGTGGAAGTTCATGAATAAGCCGCTGATTCTGGTGGTGGAGGACGACGGAACCGTCCGAAACCTGATTACCACAACACTGAAATCCAATGAATACCGCTTTCTCACGGCAGCGGACGGAGAATCCGCCATTGCCGCTGCCTCCACCCGGCAGCCGGACATTGTGCTGCTGGATTTGGGCCTGCCGGATATGGATGGGGTGGAGGTCATCCACCGGATCCGTTCCTGGTCCCAGATGCCCATTATTGTCATCAGTGCCCGCAGTGAGGATACGGATAAAATTGCCGCACTGGATGCGGGCGCGGACGATTACCTGACCAAACCCTTTTCCGTGGCGGAGCTTTTGGCCCGGCTGCGGGTTACCCAGCGGCGGCTGGCCGCTCAGGAAAACAGAACGGGAGAGTCCACCTTCCGGAACGGCAGCCTCCTGATTGACTATGGAGCGGGCTGCGCCTATCTGGAGGGCACCCCCGTAAAGCTGACGCCCACCGAGTATAAGCTGCTGTGCCTGCTTGCCAAGGATGTGGGAAAGGTGCTGACCCATACCTATCTGACCAATAAAATCTGGGGCAGCTGCTGGGAAAGCGATATGGCATCCCTGCGGGTGCATATGGCAACCCTGCGGCGCAAGCTGGAAAAGGATTCCTCCGTCCAGTATATCCAGACCCATATCGGCATCGGCTACCGGATGCTGAAGCTGTGATGATCCCTGTCCGGACAACCTCCCATCCATGGCGTTTGAGCGCCCATGGGTGGGAGCGGTTTTTTATACCCCCTTTGGGATTGACAATTTCCCCGGGCAGACGATATTATGTACATATCCCCGGTGTGGCGGGAAAAATGCATTCATCGCGGAAAGAGGAAGAAACATGGCATTGACAACGATCCTGTTTGATCTGGACGGCACCCTGCTGCCCATGGACAACGATGTGTTTGTAAAAACCTACTTTGGCCTGCTGGCAAAGACGCTGGCGCCCCACGGCTATGAGGCAAAGGCACTGGTGGACGCGGTCTGGGCAGGCACGGCGGCCATGGTGGCCAACGACGGCCGCCAAACCAACGAGGCGGTTTTCTGGGAGAAGTTCGCAGGGGTTTTCGGAGAGCGGGTCTATGGGGACAAGCCGGTTTTTGAAGCGTTTTACGCCAACGAGTTCCAGAATGCCCGATCCGTCTGCGGCTTCAATCCCCAGGCGGCGCAGACCATCCGCAGGGCAAAGGAACTGGGACTTCGGCTGGTGCTGGCCACCAATCCCCTGTTTCCCGCCATTGCCACCCGGAGCCGGATTCGCTGGGCGGGCCTGAATCCGGAGGATTTTGAGTGGATTACAACCTACGAAAACATCGGCTTCTGCAAGCCCAATCCGGAATACTACCGGGAGATTCTGAGAAGAATCGGGGTTTCCCCGGAAAACTGCCTGATGGTGGGCAACGATGTGACGGAGGATATGGCTGCCATGGAGCTGGGCATGGGGGGCTTTGTGCTGACGGACTGCCTGATCAACCGGGAGGGAAAGAACCTGGACGATTACCCCCACGGCGGTTTCCCGGAACTGACGGAATACCTGTTGGGGGCGGCAAACCCCAATGGCTGAACACTTATGAAAGGGACAGGAGGTGCGAATAAATGAAGCTGGAACAGGGCGCGCGGATCATTGTGGAGGACTGGATCCACGCCCAGCCGGAGGATGTGCTGCATTTCATCACCGATGAAACCAAGCTCCGGGAGGCGGAGGCCTTTGTGAAAGCCGCCCAGAGCTGCGGGGCCATTCCGAAGGTGACGGTGCTGCCCTCCCAATCCATCCAGGCGGGGGATACCATTGAGGAAATGCGCAAAATCATGTCCTATGCCACGGTGATCATCGGCGCCACCAACTATTCCTTCATCACCACCGACGCGGTGGGCTATGCCCTGCGCAGAGGGGCACGCTTTCTGTCCCTGCCCCTGAGCTGCAACGATGGGCGATCCCTTTTGGAGCAGGACTTCCTGCGTATGAATCCGGCGTCCGCTGCCCGGCTGGGACGGCCCATGCTCCGGTGCCTGCGCGCGGGCGACACCGTCCACATCACCACCAAGCTGGGTACGGACATCACCTTCGGCATCCGGGGGAGGAATCCGGGGCTCTTCAACGGTGTGACCACCCGCCCGGGAAGCTGCGCCTCGGCCAGCTTTGAGGTCTACATTCCGCCCGAGGAGGATCAGACCAACGGCCGGGTGATTCTGGACGGCTCCATGGGCTACATCGGTCTGGTGGAGCGGCCCTTGGAGCTGGGGTTTGAGAACGGCCGCCTGACCTATATCGAGCCCACCCCGGATGGGGACCGGCTGAGGCGCTTTCTGGAGTCCTTCGATGATCCGGAGATGTACCGCGCGGCGGAGCTGGGTATCGGCCTGAACCGGCTGTCCAGGTGCCGGGGCGCTTCCTACATCGAGGATGAGAGCACCTTCGGCACCTTCCACATCGGCTTTGGACGGAATCTGGCCCTGGGCGGGGATCACGACGCCGCGGGACACTTTGATGTTGTGGTGCACAACCCCACCATTTTCACCGGGGAGTCGGTGATTATGAAAAACGGCGCCAGCTGCGCCTGGTTTTAGCGCGTTACGGGGGTTTGTGAACAAAAAATGAATGGGTACCATATTTTTTCACAGAGACGGTTGTATTTTTTTCAAAAATACTGTACAATAGTGACATTCTGCGGGGATAGCGGCAGAAACTAGCCCAGGCTCCCCGGAAGACTGTTCATTTGAGGAGGAAGAAACAATGGAATTGCTGAAACTGATTGGCATTCTGGTGGTTGTTGTGGGCTTCGTTCTGAAGTTTGACACCATGGCAACCGTCGTCGTAGCCGGCCTGGTAACGGGTCTGGTAGCCGGTATGTCTCCCATGGAGATTCTGGAAACGCTGGGTAACTCCTTCATTTCCAACCGGACCGCAACTCTGTTCGTGCTGACCCTGGCTGCCATCGGCCTGTGCGAGCGCAACGGCCTGAAGGACAAGGCCGTGGATCTCATCAAGAAGATGAAGTCCGCAACCACCGGCCGGGTGCTGGCTGTGTGGCAGGTGGTACGTACCGTGGCATCCGCGTTCTCCCTGAGAATCGGCGGCCATCCCCAGTTTATTCGCCCCCTGATCAACCCCATGGCCCAGGGCGCTGCCGTGGCCCAGTTCGGCGAGATTGACGAGGACGACGAGGACAAGATTAAGGGCATGGCTGCCGGTACGGAAAACTACGGCAACTTCTTTGCCCAGAACTGCTTCATGGGCTCCTCCGGCACCCTGCTGATTGTCTCCACCCTGAACGAGCAGGGCTACATGGTAGACGCCCTGCAGATCGCCGGTCAGTCCGTGCCCATCGCCATCATTTCCGCGGTGGTCGGCGTTGCCTACGCCCTGCTGTTTGACCTGATGATGAAGCGGAAGTATGCCGCGAAAAAGGGAGGTAAGTAATCATGCAGTGGACGATGAGTAAGATCGTAGCCGAGGTATTCTACTGCGTTATCGGCTTTATGTTTATCCTCAACGGCGTGAAGGCCCTGAAGGATTCCGGCCTCAAGACCCGGGTGGGCACCGCCGCGTTCTGGTTCATTACCGCCTTTACCTTCATCGCGGGCCCCTATGTGCCCAAGTGGATCACCGGCCTGTGCGTGGTGGCCATGGCCTGCCTGACTGCCAGCCGCCAGGTGAAGCAGTCCGCCAGCGATGTTCCCGCTGCGGAAACCACCCGTAAGAACGCCGACAAGTTCGGCTACCTGGTGTTCGTCCCCGCCCTGACTCTGGCCATTGTGGCGGTTCTGGTTGCCACCTTCTGGAAGAGCCTGGGCGCCAACAACGCCATCGGCGTTTCCGCTTTGATTGCCCTGATCGTGGCCCTGTGCCTGTTCAAGGAAAAGCCCGGCACCGCTCTGGCCGACGGCACCCGGCTGCTGGATAACGTGGGTCCCGTGGGCCTGCTGCCCCAGGTGCTGTCCGCTCTGGGCGCCCTGTTCACCGCCGCCGGTGTGGGCACCGTGATTGCCTCCGGCGTCAGCGCCATTGTGCCCGAGGGCAACAAGCTGGCCGCCTGCGCGGTGTACTGCATCGCCATGGCCCTGTTCACCATCATCATGGGCAACGGCTTCGCCGCCTTCTCCGTGATTACCGTGGGCATCGGCATTCCCTTCCTGATTGCCCAGGGCGCCAACCCTGTGGTTGTGGGTGCGCTGGGCCTGACCGCCGGTTACTGTGGCACCCTGATGACCCCTATGGCCGCAAACTTCAACATCATGCCCGCTGCCCTGCTGGAAACCAAGAGCAAGTATGCCATCATCTTCTCTCAGATTCCTGTGGCGCTGGTGATGCTGGTCATCCACATCGTTCTGATGTATGTAATGGCATTCTGATTTTCCGGAAACAATACAGGGGTCGATGGTTCATCGGCCCCTGTGTGGCAATTGGCGGGGAAATAGGAATTTGGCGGGGTGTTTGCGCCGCTTATCGCTTGCCTCTCCCTATGGGAGAGGTGCCCCCGAAGGGGGCGGAGAGGGCCCTCTCAGTCACGGCTAACGCCGTGCCAGCTCCCCCAAAGGGGGAGCCAAGGGTGCTGTGCGCCATCCCGCCAACTCCCAATTTGTCCCGCCGCCCCATTGTGGGAACATCCCATGAAATTGATGAAATACCAGGAGGTTACGCTATGAAACTGCTTTTGACTGCCTTTGATCCCTTCGGCGGATCTCCCATCAACCCCGCCCTGGAAGCCGTTAAGCTGGTGGGCGAGGTGCCCGGTGTCCGGATCGTGAAGCTGGAGGTGCCCACCGTGTTCGGCAAGTCCATCGAAACCGTGGCGGCAGCCATCCGGAAGGAGCAGCCCGATGCCGTTCTGTGCATTGGCCAGGCCGGGGGCCGCTATGACCTGACCCCCGAGCGGGTGGCCATCAATGTGGACGATGCCCGCATTCCCGATAACGAGGGCAACCAGCCCATCGATGTGCCCATCTTTGCCGACGGCGCTCCCGCCTATTTCACCACCCTGCCCATCAAGGCCATGGTGGCCAAAATCCGGGAGGTGGGACTTCCCGCCAGCGTGTCCAATTCCGCCGGAACCTTCGTGTGCAACCACCTGATGTACGGTGTGCTGTACACCCTGGCAAAGGACTATCCCGGTGTGAAGGGCGGCTTTATGCACGTGCCCTTTATCCCCAGCCAGACCGTAAACCGGCCCACCCCCGCCCCCTCCATGGCCCAGATGGACATCGCCCGGGGCATTGAGGCGGCCATTGCCGCCATCGTGGAAAACGACCTGGACATCGCTGCCGTTGAGGGACGGACCCACTGATTTTCCCATGAAAAAGCCCTGAAAAGCCAAAGCTTTTCAGGGCATATTTGCGTATTTTGCTGGATTCCCGCGTTACATGGGCAGCAGCGGCAGGGCGATTTGCAGAGTAAAGATGCCGTCTTTCGGTTCAAAGGAATAGAGCCCCCGGTGATTCAGGACAATGGACCGGATGCTGCGGCAGCCGTAGCCGTGGCCCGGCTCCGTGGCAACCGGAAGGCCATCGGCCATGGGGATGCTTCCGGTGTAGGGGTTTTTGATTTCCATCAGCAGCTGATTGTGCTTGACGCCGCAGTACAGCGAAACCCAGCGATCCGGTGTATCTGCCTGACTGACCGCAAAAAGGGCGTTTTCCAGTCCGTTGGAGAGCAGGGCGCACAGCTCCGTGTCGGAAACGGAGAGCGTTTCCGGCAGACGGACATTGACCGTGAGCTTCACCTGCATACGTTGGGCTTTCTCCGCGAAGGAGGAACAGATCAGATTTACCGCCTCGTTTTCACAGAACCGTTTGGGGGAGAGGCTGGAAATATCCTCTCTGGTTTTGCGGATATAGGCGAGGGCCTGCTCCGGCTTTCCCGCGGTCAGAAAGCCGTCAATCATGTTCAGGTGGTGGCGCATATCGTGCCGGTAGATCGCGGCCTGCAGCTGGGTCTGCCGCAGCACGTCCATTTCTTTCCGGGCCTGCTTGAGCAGCGCGGTCTGGGCGGAGCTTTGCAGCTCTGCCTTTGTCCGTTCCTGGGTTTCCCGGTGGTAGGCAGCCAGAAACACCACATAGAACAGAATCAGCGCCGTGGGAATCAGCTCGTTGAGGGCGGGAATACCGGCATACAGGGAATCGGAGTAGATGGTGGTGGCGTAGTCAAATACATAGTAGGCCGCGGGCAGGCTGCCAAACAGCAGGGTGGAACGGCGGGAGCAGGTCATGGCGCTGTGGGCAGGCTTTACAAAATAGCGGACCAGCAGATAAAACAGAGGGCCGATGACAATGGTATAGGCGATTTCACCTGCCAGCTCCGAGTGGGTCAGGGCTGCCACGGCAATGTTGCCCCAGCGGGGAAGCTGGCAGCACAGATAAGCCGTAAGGACGCTGATCAGGGAAACACTGAGCGGTTTTTTCAGCGCGAAAAACAGGGCCAGCACCAGGGGCAGGTGAACGATCAGCGGATAGAGTCCCTTGACGATGTTCTCTCCCAAAAGCAGCCAGCAGACGGACTGAATCAGCAGCAAGACGGGGCACAGGGCGAAGATCAGGCGGCGCTGGCTGTCCTTTTCCCAGCCGCCGGCAATGAACACACTGAGGAACAGACCATAGATCAGTACAAGACCATAGTTGAATACGCCAAAAACGGTCAGAAACGTCATGGCAGCCCATCCTCCCTCTGAAACAGGTAATCCATATAGCTTTTGCGCACCTGATTGGAAAGAAGCCTGGAAATGGGCACGTTCACCCCGGAACGGGTGAGAAGTGTACTCCCCGTCAGATGCTGAACATAGTCCAGATTCACAAGATAGGAGCGGTGCACCTTCACAAATTCTCTGCGGGCCAGCAGCTGGGTCTCGTACTGGGTCAGGGTGCCGGGGATTTCCCGGAGGGAGCCGTCATTCAGGTAAAACAGCAGCCGTTTGCTGTTGACCTCCACAACCTCAATCCGGGAATAGGGCAGGCGGATCACCCCGGAGGGAATGGTCAGCAGCAGCGTATCCTCCCCGCGCTGAAGCTGCCGCATCAGCTTGTCCAGTATAGGAAAAAGGCCGCCGCTTCCGATGGGCTTGAGCAGATAGAAAAAGGCATCCACTTGATAGCTTTCCACCGCGAATTCCGGGGAAGAGGTGAGAAAGATGATCCTCGTTTCCCTGTCAAAGCCACGGATTTCCCGGGCGGCCTGAATGCCCGTAAAGCCCGGCATCAGAATATCCAGAAGCAGCAGGTCGTAATTTACTCTGTGCAGCGCTTCCATCAGCTCCACGGCGCTGGAAAAGGCATCGATGCGGGCCGCCAGATGGTTTTGCGCCTGATATTGCTTCAGCAGCGCCGTTACATGGGCACGTTCGCCGCTGTCATCGTCGCAAACCGCGATTTTCAGCATGGCGGTGCCTCCTTTCCTGTTTGTTTTCTTTGGATTGGGTGCAGGGGAAAACCGCTCCCGGGAAGACCCGGGGGCGGTTTATTTGCTTACATGCTCCACGCACAGGGCGTGGACCACCAGCCGGTCCATACCGCCCACGCAGGTGGAAAGGGTCAGAACCTCCGACTGGGCGGTGAGCACCATGTCGGTTTTGTGCTGAGACTTCCGCAGGGTTTCCTCCAGGGCGGCCTGCCAGTCCGCTCCCGGGGTGTAATCGGTGCTGTAAACCCGGTTGTCCAGGGCGTTGACCCGCTCTACGGCGAAGATTTCGTAAACTCTGGTCTCCTCCGGCAGATAGAGCAGCACGGTTCGGTCCCTGGTGCTGAAAAATTCCGGCCCCTCCCATTTGCCCAGGGACTGGAACATGGAGCCGTCCTTCATGCAGTGGCCGTAGAGGATGTTGTGAGGCTGGGAAAAATCCCCCTGATTCTGAAAATCCAGGAAGATGGCGCCGTTTTCGCTTTCCTCCCCCTCCCAGCTATGGGAGACGTAGTAGGCGTTGTCCTGCCCCAGCACCACCGGGTAGTTGATGATCTCCAGGGTTGGAATCTGGAGCCATGCCACCACCTCCGGGTTCTTTTCCCGCAGACCGGCAAAGTCGATGGTGGGGAATCTGGGGGGCTCCGTGGGCTGGGTGGTTTCC
>JAXEMQ010000026.1:0-11006 GCA_034099845.1 Faecousia sp. | reverse complement strand
TATTTTAAGCACTACAGCAGCAATTTGAACCGGGATATGGAGTTCAAGGTCTATGGCTCCTACGGAAAGCCCGTGCTTTTCTTCCCCTGCCAGGGCGGACGGTTCTTTGACTTTGAGGGAAACAATATGCCCAAGACCTGGGCCCCCTGGATTGAAAATGGCAAATGCACCGTCTACTGCGCCGACTCCATCGACAACGAGGCCTGGGCCGCCATAGGCGCCGACAACCGCTGGAGAATCGAAAATCACGAGCGCTATTACCACTATATTGTGGACGAGCTTGTCCCCTACATCCGACATCTGAGCGGGGAGCGTAACGGCTACGATCAGGGCATTCTCACCTTTGGCTGCTCCATGGGTGCCATGCACGCCGCCAACTTCTACTACCGCCGTCCCGATCTGTTCTGCGGCTGCTTCGCCATCTCCGGTCTCTACGACAACAAGGAATTCTTCGGCGACTACTGTGACGATCTGGTCTACAACAACTGCCCCGTTTTCTACCTGAACAATATGCCCGGGGATCATCCCTACATGAATATGTACAACAGCCAGAAGGCTCTGGTTGTGGTGGGCCAGGGTGCCTGGGAGGATATTCTGCTGGAGAGCACCCGCAAGCTTGACGAGGTCTGCTGCCGGAAGGGCATCCACACCCGGTTTGAATACTGGGGCAAGGACGTGAACCATGACTGGCCCTGGTGGCACAAAATGGTGGTAACGTATCTTCCCTGGCTGCTGGGATAAATCAGGCTCGAAATCACGAAACCTGTTCCCCTGTTTGGGGAAGGGCGGCAATACAGAAAGAGAGGCACATTTTATGAAGAACTTTGTTTTTATCTCCCCCAATTTCCCCATGACCTACTGGAAGTTCTGCGCCGAACTGAAGAAGAATGGCATGCGGGTGTTGGGCATCGGCGACAGCCCCTACGAAAACCTGCTGCAGGAGCTGCGGGACAGTCTCCATGAATACTACAAGGTATCCAGTCTGGAAAATTACGACGAGGTCTTTAAGGCCGTGGCCTTCTTCTCCTTCAAATACGGCAAGATTGACTGGCTGGAATCCAACAACGAATACTGGCTCATGCGGGATGCCAAGCTGCGCACCGAATTCAACATCACCACCGGTCCCAAGGACTGCGATATGCGCAAAATCAAATATAAGTCCGCCATGAAGGAATACTACGCCAAGGCCGGTCTGCCCACCGCCCGGTATCACCTGGTTGAGGGCATGGACGACGCCCTGGAATTTGCCCACACCGTGGGCTACCCCGTTGTGGTCAAGCCTGACAACGGCGTCGGCGCCAACAACACCTACAAGCTCCAGTCCGATGAGGAGCTGGCCTTCTTTATGGAGCACAAGGACGAAAACCTGTACATCATGGAAGAGTTCGTCCGGGGCTATGTGCAGACCTATGATGCCATCGTGGATTCCAAGGGGCAGCCCCTGTTTGAATCCGGCAACATCTCCCCCCGGTCCATTATGGATATTGTCAACAACAACAGCGACTCCGTCTATTACCTGGTCAAGGATCTGCCGGACAACATCCGCTCTGCCGGTCTGCGGACCGTAGAGGCCTTTGGGGTCAAGAGCCGCTTCATCCATCTGGAATTCTTTGTGCTGACGGAGGATCAGGAGGGCCTGGGCAAGAAGGGTGATGTGCTGGGTCTGGAAGTGAATATGCGTCCTGCCGGCGGCTATACCCCGGATATGTACAACTACAGCCAGGAAACCGATGTGTATAAGATCTGGGCCGACATGGTCTGCTTCGACAGCAACACGAAGCCCACGGGGAATCACCATTTCTGCGCCTTCTACGGCCGCCGGGACGGCAACCGCTATAAGCTGGACGACTACGAAATCATGATGAAGTACGCGGGTCACATCGTTATGAACGGACGGATTCCCGATGCCCTGTCCGGTGCCATGGCCAACCAGATGTACGTGGCGAACTTTGACACCCAGGAAGAACTGGATGCTTTCTACCGGGACATGGGCGAACAGCTGTAAGGCCGGAAGGAGCGCATTTTGAATCAACGACTGCTGGGGATCCTGCTGGATTCCTTCCCGAAGATCCTGCTTCCGGGACTGACCATGACCATACCCCTGACGGTTATTTCCTTTTCCCTGGCGCTGATCATCGCGGTGGTCACGGCCATGGTCCAGTTCGCGAACGTGAAGGTGCTCAGAAGCATCGCCCGGTTTTATATCTGGGTGGTTCGTGGAACGCCCCTGCTGGTGCAGCTGTATGTGATCTTTTACGGTCTGCCCAACCTGGGCGTCATGCTGGATCCCTTCCCCTCGGCTGTGCTGGTTTTTTCCATCAACGAGGGGGCCTATTGCGCCGAAACCATCCGGGCCGCCCTGGAATCCGTACCAAAGGGGCAGCTGGAGGCAGGCTACTGTGTGGGTATGTCCTATATGCAGACCATTCGGCGCATCATCCTCCCCCAGGCAATGCGCACCGCCTTCCCCTCCCTCTCCAACAACCTGATTTCCATGGTGAAGGACACCTCCCTGGCCGCCAACATTACGGTGATGGAGATGTTTATGGTTACCCAGCGCATTGCCTCCCGGTACTATGAGCACCTGGCCCTGTATATTGAGGTTGCCCTCATTTACCTGCTGTTCTGCACCGTGCTCACCAAGCTACAGGCCCTGGGCGAGAAAAAATTGAATTCTTACGGAGCGGTTTAACATGGCAATGCTGCAAATCAAAAATCTGCGCAAGCGCTTTGACGGGCCGGAGGTTCTGAAGGGTGTATCCCTGGATGTGGAAAAAGGCGACGTGGTGGCAATTCTGGGACCCAGCGGTTCCGGAAAAACCACCTTGCTGCGGTGTATCAACTTTCTGGAAACTGCGGATGAAGGGGAACTGATCTTTGACGGAGAGGTAATCCCCCTCCACGGCGCAACCAGGAAGGACATCGGCGCCCTGCGGAAGAAGACCGCCTTTGTGTTTCAGAACTACAATCTGTTCCGCAATAAAACCGCTCTGCAGAACGTGACCGAAGGGCTGATCATCGGCCGAAAAATGCCGAAAGACCAGGCAAACGCCCTTGGCATGCGGATGCTCCAAAAGGTGGGCATGGCCGACCGGGCGGATTCCTATCCCAATCAGCTCTCCGGCGGTCAGCAGCAGCGGGTAGCCATCGCCCGGGCTCTGGCCACAGATCCGGAAATTATTCTTTTCGATGAACCCACCTCCGCCCTGGATCCGGAGCTCACCGGCGAGGTGCTGGCGGTTATGCGGGCCCTTGCCCGGGAGGGCATGACCATGCTGGTGGTAACCCACGAAATGAATTTCGCGAAAAACGTATCCTCCAAGGTGGTATTCATGGAGGGCGGCGTTGTGGTGGAAGAGAGCGACCCAACCGCTTTCTTTCAAAATCCCAAACAGGAGCGCGCCCGCGCCTTCCTGAAAACCATCCTCGGTGAGGAAAGAAAGGAAACGCTATGATGAGAAAGAAAATTGCAGGGCTGCTGGCTGCGTGCCTGGCCCTTACGGTACTGACCGCCTGCGGTAAAAAGCAGGCTTCTTCTGACCGGCTGGACCAGATCCGGCAAAAGGGTGAGCTGGTCATTGCCCTGGAGGGCAACTGGGCCCCCTGGTCCTTCCACGATGACAGCGATACTCTGGTGGGCTACGATGTGGAGATGGGCCAGGCCATTGCCAGGAAGCTGGGTGTAAAAGCCACCTTCGTTGAGGGCGAATGGGACGGCCTGCTTGCCGGTGTGGAAGCCGGCCGCTATGATATGGTCATCAACGGCGTGGATGTAACCGAGGCCCGGAAGCAGACCTACGACTTCAGCACCCCCTATGCCTACATCCGCACCGCCCTGGTGGTGAAAAGCGGCAACGACACCATCCATTCCTTTGAGGATCTGGCGGGCAAAACCACTGCCAACTCCATCGGCAGCACCTATATGGAAATGGCGGAAGGCTATGGCGCCACCTGTTCCGGTGTGGATACGCTGGACGAGACCATCCAGATGGTGCTCCAGGGCCGGGCAGACGCCACCCTGAACGCGGATGTTTCCTTCTATGACTATCTGAGCCAGCATCCGGACGCTGCAATCCAAATCGTAGCCTCCTCGGAGGATGCCAACGAGGTTGCCATTCCCATGCAGAAAGGCGAAAGCTCCGCCGCCCTGCGGGAGGCCGTCAGCCCGGCCATTGAGCAGCTGCGCGCGGAGGGAACCCTCAGCGTGCTTTCCAACAAATACTTCGGCGCGGACATCAGCACAAAGTAACCAGCCGCCCGCCAAGGGTGATTTGTAAAACAAGAAAAAGGTGTGACCATGACTTCGTGGTCACACCTTTTTCCTTGCACCGGCGCCGCAGTGCGGCCTGAATCAGGCTGGGGATGCGCGCACATGTGGGGCTTTCTCCTATGCAGTCCCGCCTATCCCCCCAGAGGAAGAAAGATATGGTATTTCTTTATCCCCTTTGCCTCAGATGCGGATTGATTTCGTAAAATCTCTTTTTGTCCTCGTACATATCTCTGTCCGCTCTGTTAAATATGTCCTCGCAGCTGGCATCTGTCTTCGGATTATACAGCGCATAACCGCAGGAAACGATGGCTTTGTCCGGATCAAGCGGGCCATTCCCAGCTTTCCTGGTCATTGTGTCTCGAAACTCCGCGACAAGCTTTTCGGCAATTCCGGCTGTACGCTTCTCTATGAAAATCGCAAATTCATCCCCGCCGAACTGAAGTGACCCCATTTCTTAGTACAAGTATTATAGCATACTTGTCTAACAAATGGGGTGCAGTTCAAACCCGCAATGGCGTTTTTTCTTACTTCTTTTCGTTTTTGCGCATGAGGACCACGCTCTGGATCACCAGGAACAGGCAGATCATGGCTGCCACGGTGATGTTGGTCCACCAGGCTTCATCCAGGCCCAGGGACGCAACAATGTTCTTGATGGTATTCAGGGACAATACGCCAAAGAACGTGCCCACCACATTGCCCACACCGCCGGTGAGCATGGTGCCGCCGATGATGGAGGACGCTATGGCGTTCATTTCCGCGCCCGCCGCATGGCTGGGCGAACCGGAACCGACGTGCATAAAGTACACGAAGCCGCCGATGCCCGCCAGGGTGCTGCACAGCAGATGGGCCAGGAACTTGGTCTTCTTCACGTTGATGCCCAGCATATTGGCGCTGGCCGCGTTGCCGCCCACCGCATAGAAGCTGCGGCCCAGCTTGCCCCACTTCAGCAGGACAAACAGCAGAATCACAACCAGGATGGCAATCACAACCCCCGGTTCCACATAAGCCGGAACGTATATCCCCCGCTTATTGACACTGCCCATGCCGGGAACATAAACCCGGATGGCCTTCAGTGCCTGGAAGCCCTCGTGGGCTACATTAAACTGGGTGGAATTGACAATGGTTGTCATGCCCTTTGCGAAGAACATACCGGCCAGGGAAACGATAAAGGGCTGAATATCCAGGTAGGCAACCAGGAAGCCCTGAACCAGGCCGAAAGCCACGCCAATGCCCAGTGCAATGAGCAGAGCGGTAAAGACACTGCCGCCCTTATAGTCCAGATGGACGGCGCAGCTCATGCACACCAGTGCCGTCAGCGTGCCGACGGAAATATCAATGCCGCCGGTAATCATCACGATGCTCATACCGCAGGACAGAATGATGAGGGCCGCGTTTTCATTGAGGATGTTGAAGAATGCCTGGGGCTTCCGGAAACCGGCGCCCAGCACCACAACAGCCAGAACGTACATAAGCAGGAACACCACAATGGTGATGGTCAGCAGCAGGTTGGTATCGGACATACCCACGCGTTTTGTCAGGCGGCCATCTTTTACTGCAATTTTCGGTGCCATATCACTTTGCCTCCTTTGCAGTCTTCTTGGACGCGGCAGATTTCATAACCTTGCCCATCTTTTCACGAACCACAGGAGCCGACATAACCACCAGCAGGATAACCACCACAGCCTTGTAGGCGGGCAGCGCGTCGGAGGCCACATTGAACTTATACAGTGTGGTGGTAAGGAACTGAATTACATAGGCGCCCAGAATGGAGCCCCACATATTGAACTTGCCGCCGCTCAGCGCATTGCCGCCCAGCGCCACCGCCAAAATGGCGTCCATTTCAATGTCCTTGGCGATGACGGAGTAGTTGATGGAGGAAATCCGGCTGACCTTGATGAGGCCTGCCACCGCCACGCACAGGCCCAGGATCACATAGGTAATGAACTTTACAAAGGCGGGATCAATGCCGTTCAGCCGGGAGGAATGGCTGTTGATACCCACGGACTGGGTCAACAGGCCCAGCGTGGTAAATTTCAGCACCAGCATAATGACAATCACGCAAGCAATGGCAATGAACACAGGGGTGGGCACCGGGATTCCGGGAATAAAGTTGCCGAAATAGCCGAAGCTGGCTTCCGAAATGATGGGCAGCTGGTTGTTGTTGATCCAGGCGGCGATGGAACGGCCTGCCGTAAACAAAATCAATGTGGCAACCATGGGCTGAATCTTAAAGTACGCAACCAGGGTGCCGTTGAAGGCGCCGAAAAGCATACTCACCACACAGGCAGCCAGGAAAGCAACAATGATGGGGGCCTGCATGGTCTCGGGACGGGCACCCTGATTGCCGCAGAGAACGCGCAGAATCACGGAACCCGCAATGGCGATGTTGGCGCCAACGGAAATATCCTGTCCGCCGGAAGCGGCGGTAACCAGGGTCATGCCGATGGCCAGAATCACCAGCTCGGAGGCGTTGTTCAGAATGGTAATCAGATAGCCGGACAGCACGGGGTCGCCGTTGCTGTTCTGGCCCAGGGTGATCTTAAAGAAGCCGGGATCCGCAATCAGGTTAAACAGTACCAGCAGCAGCAGTGCCGCCACAGGAATGAAAATCTGATTGGAGGCCAGCTCTTTGAATTTCGCGCCGAAGGTCTTCTTCTCCGGAGAAGCCAATTTGGTCATATCAGTTTTCACCTCCCGCAATGGTTGCCATAATCTTGGTCTGGCTCAGATCGTCGCCGGAAAGCTCCCCTACCAGCTTGCGGTCACGCATGACCATCAGTCGGGAGCAGGTACGGAGCATCTCATCAATCTCGGAGGAGATGAAGGTAACGCTCTTGCCTTCTCCGGCCAGCTTCAGGACCAGCTTCTGAATTTCGATTTTGGTGCCCACGTCGATGCCGCGGGTGGGCTCGTCCAGAATCAGGTACTTGGGATTGGTCAGCAGCCAGCGGGCCAGAATTGCCTTCTGCTGGTTGCCGCCGGAGAGCTGCTTGATGGGGGTATCGGAGGATGCCGTCTTGATCTCCAGCAGCTTGATGTACTCATCGGCAAAGGCTTCCGCCTGTGCTCTGGAGAAGGGCTTAAAGAAGCCCTTCATCACCTGCAGGGCCAGACTGATGTTTTCCCGGACGGACAGATCGCCTACAATGCCGTCCTGCTTCCGGTCTTCAGGCAGATAACCGATGCCATGCTTCATGGCATCCAGCGGCTTGTGGATTTTCACCTTTTCGCCGTCCATAAACACCTCGCCGCCGGTCTTCTTATCGGCGCCGAATATGGCGCGGACGCATTCGCTGCGGCCGGAACCCAGCAAACCGGTGAAACCGTTGACCTCACCCTTGTGGATGTTGAAGTCAAAGGGCTTGATGCCCTCCGCGCTGCTGAGGCCCTTTGCCTCCAGCACGGGCGTGCCCAGATCCACCAATGCCGCATCGCTGTCATTCTTGATGGAGGCCATGTCGTCCAGCTCTTTGCCCAGCATCTTGGAAACCAGCTTCACCCGGGGCAGATCCTCAATGACATACTCGCCAACCAGCTGACCGTCCCGCAGAACCGTAATGCGGTCGCAGACCTCGTAAACCTGATCCAGGAAGTGGGTAACAAAGATGATGCCCACGCCCTTTGCTTTCAGGTCCCGCATCAGCTTAAACAGCTTTTCCACTTCCTGCTCATCCAGAGAGGAGGTGGGCTCGTCCAGAATCAGGACCTTACAGTCCATATCCACTGCCCGGGCAATGGCCACCATCTGCTGCACGGCAATGGAGCAACTGCCCAGCTGCTGGGTGGGTACTGCCGGAATATCCAGGGCTTCCAGGAGCTTTCCGGCCCCTTCGTTCATCTTCTTCCAGTTGGTCAGGGCGCCCCTGGTTCTGCCTATATACATATTCTCCGCCACCGTCAGATTGGGGCAGAGGGTAATTTCCTGATAAACCGTGCTGATGCCCGCGTTCTGGGCATCCTGCGGGGAGCGGATAGAAACCGCTCCTTTGTGGCCCTCGATAAAGATCTCACCGCCGTCCTTTTCATAGACGCCGGTAAGCACTTTGATCAGGGTGGATTTGCCGGCGCCGTTTTCGCCCATCAGCGCGTGGATCTCGCCCTGTCTCAGAGTAAAATCCACATTCTGCAGAGCCTTGACGCCGGGGAAGTATTTGCAAATGCCGCGCATTTCCAATACTGCGCTGTCCTGCATATTGTTTTGCCTCCATTCTCTGTGCCGTGAAAGTCCTGTCGCAGGGGCGGCCAATGGCCGCCCCACGCTTTTCGGTCTGGTGCGTAAAAGGCACGCGGTGCGGCCTAGCCGAACCGCGTGCCGAAGCAATCGCTTAAATTATAGGTTAGATACCGTAGGTGTCAACGTCAGCCTGGGTAATGGTGGAAGCGTCGAAGCCCTTCTCTTCCATGACGATGGTCTTCTGAGCAGGGGTGCCGCCGGCTTCCAGAGTAGCGATGATGTCGCTGATGTAGCTGGACTGGAAGGGGTTGCACTGGCCGTCGTAGTTCCATGCGCCCTTCAGCAGCTCTTCCAGAGCCCACTTGTTGCAGTCGAAGCCCATAACGATGACGTCGCCGTCAACACCGTGGGTGATACCGGCCGCATCCAGAGCAGCGACAGCGCCCTTGGCCATGTCGTCGTTCTCAGCGTAGATAACGTTGAATTCCTTGCCGGAGTCGATCACAGCCTGAACGATCTGCTGAGCGTTCTCAGCGTTCCACTCAGCGGTCTGCTGGGTAACGATGTTCCAGTTGTCCTTCTCGGCAACCATCTTGTCCAGAGCGCCGGAACGGCCGATCTGAGCGGCGGAGCCCATAACACCCTGAATGTGGATGACATTGTAAACGTCCTTGTTCTGGGAGGCCAGCCAGTTAACGGCGGTCTCGCCTTCCTTGGCCATGTCGGAAACGATGGAAGCAGCGTACAGGCTGGGGTCAGCATCGATGGTACGGTCGAACAGGATGACCTGGATGCCGGCATCCTGAGCGTCCTTCAGAACGGTGTCCCAACCGGAGGTGCCGGCGGCGGACAGCAGCAGGTAGTCAACGTCGTCCTGGATGAAGTTCTGGGCGGCAGCGATCTGCTCTTCGTTCTTCAGGGAGTAAGCGAAGGAAGCATCATAGCCGTTTTCCTTGGTGAAGGTCTTCTTCAGGTCGGCGTCGTTGGCGGTACGGTAGCCGGACTCGTTGGGGTCGTTGTTGATGATGCCGACCTTGATCAGAGCGGGCTCAGCAGCGGGGGCTTCGGTAGCGGGGGCCTCGGTAGCAGCGGGGGCCTCGGTAGCGGGAGCCTGAGTAGCGGCAGGCGCACTGTTGCCGCCGCAAGCGGCCAGTGCCAGAACCATGGTCAGAACCAGCAGCATGCTAAGAATCTTTTTCATGTTTTGTTTTCCTCAACTTTCTTAAAATGGATTTGGAACCGCCGCCATGTTGCCATCGGCCAGCGGAATCCTTTGATTGCATTAAAGCACTTTTTTCCCGGTTCGTCAATAGATCTTGGTGCAGATTGCATAAGTTTGTACCTTTATATAATACAACTTTTTCACTATTCAGCTAATTTGAATACAAATTCCCTTAATACCCTCTTAATATTTTCATTTGGTTTGTTTTCTTACGATCTTCCTCCGGCTTTGGTTAAAAATTTTACTGTCCCCATTCCGATGCGCCGGGGAATGGGTTTTGGACAATCTGCACACAAACCGCCAAAAGGGGTTTCTCCTTCCTTCAAAAGTTCAGATATTTATTTTTCAAACGTGGATTTCTCCCGGCGCAGTGGGGAAACCGCCGATTTCTTCCGCCTGCCCAATACGAATCTCAGTAGGAAAACAAACAAGTTTTCCCTGCACATTTGGCCGGGTATCTGCTATAATGTAGACAAATGAACGGAAGTTGTTTCAGCTTTCCGGATGGAGGTGCCTCAATTTGGCCGCAAAATACGAACAACTGGCTTCCATCCTCCGCAGTGAGGTTCAGCAGATTCTCCGCCAGGGGGGCTCCAAGCTTGCCACGGAGGCCGAATTGTCCCAGCGCTACCATATGAGCCGCCAGACTGTCCGCCACGCGCTGAAGCTGCTGGAAGACGAAAACCTCATCGAGCGCCGTCAGGGCAGCGGCTCCTACATCCGCCAGTCGGGCCGGTCCGACGATGTACACCAGATTGCCGTTATCACCACCTTTTTGGACGACTATATCTTCCCCTCCATTCTTCACGATGTGCAGTCTTCCTTTGCCGAGGCCGGCTACAGCACCCTGGTATTCGCCACGGAGAACAAGGTCAGCCGGGAGCGGGAAATCCTTCTGAAGCTTCTGGACAAGGCAGTCAGCGCCGTGCTGGTGGAGGGCTCCAAAACCGCCCTGCCCACTCCAAACAGCGACCTCTATGAGCTGCTGAAGGCAAAACGGGTGCCGGTCCTCTTTCTTCACGGAATCTATGGCAATCTGCAGGACTTCCCCTGTCTGCTGGATGACAACTTCGCCGGCGGCTATCAGCTGGGCCAGTACCTGCTGAACGCCGGTCACAGCCGGATCGCCGGCATTTTCAAGAGTGACGATATTCAGGGTCCTCAGCGCTACCACGGCCTGATCTGCGCCCTGCGGGACGGGCAGGCCGCCATCCCGGACGACAGTTTTTTCTGGTACGACAGCCAGGACCGGGCCGCTTTGCTGAGCTCCTCCCGCTGTGAACTGCTGGACAGCTTTATCCGTCACCGCCTGGGCCAGGCCACCGCTGTGGTCTGCTACA
>JAXEMQ010000017.1:0-6434 GCA_034099845.1 Faecousia sp. | reverse complement strand
CTGACCTACGATTTCCGGGCCGATGCCGTCTCCCCGAATCAGAGCGATATTCTTAGTCATATTATCACATCTCCTTCAAGGATGCAAGCAGTCCGCCCTTTTTTATGATGTTTTGTATGAACTCCGGGAAGGGTTCGGCCTGATAGGTGCGGCCCGTGGTGTGGTCGGTGATGACGCCGGTGTCAAAATCCACGCTGACCTCGTCCCCGGCTTGAATCTCCTCGGCGGCTGCCTCGCATTCTAAGATCGGCAGGCCGATGTTGATAGCGTTGCGGTAGAAAATCCGGGCGAAGGACTTGGCGATAACGCAGCCGGTGCCGCAGGTCTTGATGACCAGAGGGGCGTGTTCCCGGGAGGAGCCGCAGCCGAAGTTCCATCCGCCCACCATAAT
Source organism: Faecousia sp. (assembly GCA_034099845.1). Taxonomy (GTDB): domain Bacteria; phylum Bacillota; class Clostridia; order Oscillospirales; family Oscillospiraceae; genus Faecousia. Next base: position 6,043 of record JAXEMQ010000017.1, on the reverse strand, counting down.
ATCTCCCGGCTGGACCCTGGAAACAAAGGAAGTATCCATATCCTCCATGCAGTGTTTGGCAAGCTCCTGGGCATTGGGGGTGTTCAAGTACCGGGCGGGGATGATCACGTCCGTATCCACATTATCCGGGTATTTGAAAACGGTTCCCTGTGTCTGCATCTTACATATCCTCCTTGGGAGCGGTAATATAGCCGGTCAGCGCGCTTGTGGCGGCAGTGGCGGGGCTTGCAAGGTAGATTTCGCTCTTTACATGGCCCATACGGCCCACGAAATTCCGGTTGGTGGTGGCAACGCACCGTTCTCCCTCCGCCAGGATGCCCATGTAACCCCCCAGACAGGGGCCGCAGGTAGGTGTGGAAACCACCGCACCGGCATCCACAAAGGCGGTGGTGTAGCCTCTGACGATACACTCCCGGTAAATTGCCATGGTGGCGGGTATGATGATGCAGCGCACACCAGGCGCAACGGTATGATCCTTTAAGATCCGATAGGCCGTTTCCATATCCTCCATCCGGCCGTTGGTGCAGCTGCCGATGACCACCTGATCAATTTTAATGGAACCCAGTTCCGCAGCCGGATGGGTGTTCTCCGGCAGATGGGGGCAGGCCACCGTGGGCACAATAGAAGACAGATCGATTTCGATGGTCTTCTCGTAGACGGCATCCTCGTCAGCGGAATAGATCACAGGCTCCCGCTCACTGCGGCCCTTGAGATAGGCAAGGGTCACCTGGTCCACAGGGAAGATTCCGTTCTTGGCACCGGCCTCAATGGCCATATTGCAGATGCACAGCCGGTCATCCATACTCAGAGACGCCACACCTGGTCCGGTAAACTCCATGCTTTTGTAGAGAGCTCCGTCCACTCCGATTCTGCCGATGATGGTCAGAATCACATCCTTGCCGCTGACATTCGGTCTGAGACTTCCCGTCAAACGGAAACGAATGGCGGAGGGGACCTTAAACCAGGCTTTTCCGGTTGCCATACCCGCTGCCATATCCGTACTGCCCACGCCGGTGGAGAACGCGCCCAAAGCGCCATAGGTGCAGGTGTGGCTGTCGGCACCGATGATACAGTCACCGGCAGTCACCACGCCCTGTTCCGGCAGCAGCGCATGCTCAATGCCCATTTTGCCCACATCGTAGAAGTGGCTGACGCAGTGGGTACAGGCAAACTCCCGGCAGGTCTTGCTCTGCTGGGCAGCCTTAATATCCTTGTTTGGAACAAAGTGATCCAGAACGATTACCACTTTCTCCGGATCATATACCCCATCAAAACCGGCCTTTTGAAACTCGTTCACAGCCACAGGGGTGGTAATATCATTGCCCAGTACAATGTTCAGGTCCGCCTGAATCAACTGTCCCGGAGTAACCTCAGGAAGTCCCGCGTGAGCCGCCAGGATTTTTTGTGTCATTGTCATTGCCATAGCTATTTGCTCCTTACTCGGTAATGGAATTATTGAAGGCGCTCAAAAGCGCGTAGATACTTGCCCGGGTAATATCCGTATCACTGCCCGCGCCCCAGTGCATTCTGCCGCCGGCATCTTCAATGCCCACATAAGAAACTGCGGTAGATCCGGAATTCTTCTGCTGAAGGCTGTGTTCGGTATACACTTTCAGAGTATAGTGCACGCCTGTGTAGGCCTTCAGCGCGTTGCTGACGGCATCCAGGCTGCCGTTGCCGGATCCATGGACCTGCGCCGCGATTCCATCCTTGACAAAGACCGCATCACAGCCGGCTCCTCCCGCCATGGGTTCAATTTTCACATTGCGCAGCCAGATGGGGGCCTGGATATTCAGGTAGCTCAGCCGGAACACCCGCAGCACATCCTCCGCTTTCAGCTCCCGGTGCTCATGATCGGAAATATCCTTGCAGAGGTAACCGAAGTGCTCCCGCATTTTGGCCGGCAGCACATAGCCATGGGCATGCTCCAGGAGGTAACTGATGCCGCCCTTGCCGCTCTGGGAATTGACCCGGATCACATCGGCATCGTAGGTGCGGCTGATGTCTCTTGGATCGATTGGGATATAGGGCACCGTCCAACGGTGCAGCTGCTTCTCCTCCCGCCATTTCATGCCCTTGGCAATGGCATCCTGATGGCTGCCGGAGAATGCCGCAAACACCAGCGCGCCGGCGTAAGGTGTCCGCTCATAAACGTGCATCCGGGTGCAGCGCTCGTACACCTCCACAATGGCCGGCAGATTGGAAAAGTCCAGCCCGGGATTTACCCCGTGGGAATACATGTTCATGGCCAGGGTCACAATATCCACATTGCCGGTCCGCTCGCCATTGCCAAAGAGGGTGCCTTCCACCCGATCGGCCCCGGCCAGCAGCGCCAGCTCTGTATCGGCTACGCCGGTGCCACGGTCGTTGTGGGGATGCAGGGAAAGGGTCACATAGGGGCGGTACTTCAGATTCTCGCTGATGTACTCTACCTGGCTGGCGTAAATATGGGGCAGGCTCATTTCCACCGTTACCGGAAGATTGATGATCACATTGTTGGTTTCACTGGGTTCCAGCACGTCCAATACCGCGTTGCATACCTCCAGCGCGTATTCCGGCTCGGTTCCGGTGAAGCTTTCGGGAGAATACTCAAAACGGAAATTGCCCTCATATTCCTCTGCCAGACGCTTGACGAGCTTTGCCCCTTCCACTGCGATTTCCTTGATCTCCTCCTTGCTCTTTCGGAACACCTGCTCCCGCTGGGCAACACTGGTGGAATTGTAGAAATGAATGATGGCGCTGGGGGCACCCTTGCAGGCTTCAAAGGTCTTGCGGATAATATGCTCCCGGCACTGGGTCAGTACCTGCACCGTCACATCCTTCGGAATCATATTTCCCTCGATCAGGGTCCGCAGGAAGGTATACTCCGTTTCCGAGGCCGCCGGGAAACCCACCTCGATTTCTTTAAATCCAACCTTCAGCAGCAGCCGGTAGAAGTCCAGCTTCTCTTCCAGGCTCATGGGAATCACCAGGCTCTGATTGCCGTCCCTCAGGTCCACACTGCACCATGCGGGGGCCTGCTCGATATGATCCCGGTGCACCCACTTGTAATGGGCTCCGGGGGCGGGATAATAACCTGCTGCGTACTTTGTTGCGTCCATGTTCTTTTTCTCCTTTTCTGGATAAAATGAATTGGATGTTCTGAGGTGACAGAAACAGAAAAAGCCCTGTCTCTTCCACAAGAAAGAGACAGGGCAGAAACGCCTTGCGGTACCACTCTTTTTGCCGATAACACGGCCACCTCACCGCAGTCCAACAACTGCGTTTCGCTGTAACGGGCGTCCCCCGTCCTGCTTACTGGAAGCAACTGCTCCGTTCCGCAAGGCCGCTCCGAGGCCAGTATACGCTCCCACCATCCCTTGGCTCGCACCATCCGCCAATTCTCTGAGTCCGGTATGGAAGCGCTTTTTCCTCATCCGCGCGTTTGTCATGTTGGTGGGATTATAACACCGGCGAAAGGAATTGTCAAGCATTTTGTCGTTGCTGGAAGAATGGTTGTCCACAATCGGCGGTCGCGTCCCCTTGGGTGCAGCGCTTTAACTAAATAAAGTGCTGCACAAAGGCCATTCTTTTGTATCAGCCTACAAAGCTTTATTTTCTTTCAAAAAAGTCTTTACAACTTTAGCGAATTAAAGTATAATGCAGTCAGAAAACAAACAGCCCACTACCAAAAAAGGAGATAGTATTATGAAAAAGATGATCGCTCTTGTACTTAGCCTCGTTGCCGTTCTGGCCCTCTTCGCAGGATGCTCCAAGAAAGATGCCAACTCTGATCTGGCTTACGTTCAGAAGAAAGGCACTCTGATTGTGGGCATCACCGACTACGCCCCCATGGATTACAAGGATGATAACGGAAACTGGACCGGTTTTGATGCTGAGTTTGCCCAGGCCGTTGCCGCCAAGCTGGGTGTCAATTGCGAGTTCATTGAAATTGACTGGGACAATAAGTTCTTTGAACTGGAATCCAAGGCCATCGACTGCATCTGGAACGGCATGACCATCACCGATGAAGTTAAGCTGAACACCAGCGTTTCCAATCCCTATGTGAAGAACGCACAGGTCGTGGTCATGGACAAATCCAAGGCTGGCGGCTACACCTCTGCCGATGCCATTAAGGGACTGACCTTCGCCGTGGAAGCCGGTTCCGCCGGTGCCGCCGAGCTGGATGCCCTGGGCATCACCGATTACACCGCAGTGCAGGCACAGTCCAATGCTCTGATGGAAGTTGCCGCCGGCACCTGTGACGCCTGCGTCATCGACATCACCATGGCAAACGCCATGACTGGTGAAGGCACCGGCTACCCCGACCTGACCACTGCCCTGGAGCTGAGCAGCGAGGAGTACGGCGTTGGCTTCCGGAAGGAATCCGACCTGACTGCCAAGGTCAACGAGATCATGAAGGGCCTGATGTCCGACGGCACGCTGGATGCTCTGGCCTCCAAGTACGAGCTGTCCCTTGTGAAGTAAGCCCATGGCACAGTTTGTACCCGTCACCCTGGCCCTTCTGAAGGGCTTTGGGGAGACCCTGAACATCTTCCTGCTGACCCTGGTGTTCTCCATCCCCCTGGGCCTGCTGGTTGCCTTCGGGACCATGAGTAAATTCTCCCCCCTGCGTATGCTCATGAAGAGCATCGTCTGGATCATCCGGGGCTCGCCCCTGATGCTGCAGCTCATCATCGTCTTCTATGGCCCGGGACTCCTTTTTGGACTCCCGGCCATGGGCCGCTTTACAGCCGTCATTCTGGCGTTCACCATCAATTATGCCTGCTATTTCAGCGAGATTTATCGGGGCGGCATTGAGAGCATTCCTGTTGGACAGTATGAAGCCGGTCAGGTTCTGGGTCTGACTAAAAATCAGATCTTTTTCAAGATCATTCTGATGCAGGTAGTCAAGCGCATCATTCCTTCTATGGGCAATGAGATCATCACTCTGGTCAAGGATACTTCCCTGGCCCGGGTCATTGCGGTGTACGAGATCATGTGGGTGGGCCAGGCCTTTATCAAATCTGACGGCCTCATCTGGCCCATGTTCTACACCGGCGCGTTCTACCTGGTCTTCTCCGGTCTGCTGACTCTGCTCTTCCAGCGGATCGAACACAAACTGGATTATTACAGAGGTTAAGCCATGGCACTGCTTGAAGTGAACAACATCAAAAAGAGCTTCGAAGGCACGGAGGTTTTGCGGGACATCAGCTTTTCCCTGGAGCGCGGACAGGTGCTGACCATCATCGGTTCCTCCGGCAGCGGAAAGACTACCCTGCTCCGCTGTCTGAACTTCCTGGAAAATCCCGACAGCGGCACCATTTCCGTCGATGGGGTTTCCCTGCTTCGCCGCAGTGAAGAAGAAATTCGAAAGAACCGGCTGCACTTTGGTCTGGTATTCCAGAATTTTCAACTGTTTCCCCAATATTCCGTGCTGCAAAACATCACCCTGGCTCCTACCCTGATGAAAGCAGGCACCCCAGAGGAAATTCGCCAGAAGGCCATGGGACTTCTGGACCAGGTGGGGCTGCTGCAAAAGGCGGATGCCTATCCCTGCCAGCTTTCCGGCGGACAGCAGCAGCGTGTGGCCATAGCCCGGGCCATGGCACTGACACCGGACATTCTGTGTTTTGATGAGCCCACCAGTGCTCTGGATCCGGAACTCACCGGAGAAGTACTGCGGGTTATCCGCAATCTCAAGCAAAAGAATTACACCATGATCATCGTCACCCACGACATGGCCTTTGCCAAAAGCATTTCGGATGTGGTGATTTACATGGCAGACGGTGTAATTGAAGAAACCGGAACACCGGCCCAGGTTTTTGACGCCCCAAAGAGTGAACGCGCCCGCAATTTCCTGAAGGGTATGCAGGAAGAGCCATAAGGAGGCAGGTATTTTGGAAAAACAGGAAAAAATCAACGCATTGTACGAAACCATTGTGTCTCTGGAATCCGTAGATTCCTGCCGGGATCTGTTTGAAGACCTGTGCACCCAGAAGGAGCTGGAGAAAATGGCGGAACGGATTTACGCCGCGAAGCTGCTGCTGCAGGGCAAAACCTA
>JAXEMQ010000016.1:0-4015 GCA_034099845.1 Faecousia sp. | reverse complement strand
CGTAGCAATACCGGTTCCCCTATGGTATAATGAACTGGCATTCGACGAGAAAGGATTTGGTTCTCTTTGCAAACAAAAAAAATGCTCCGCTGTGCCTGTATCTGTGTTGGCAGTCTGCTTGCGGCCATCCTGCTGGGCTGCATACTGATGACCTGCGCCTACAAAATGCCAACATACCGTATGCTTCCGCATGTGGTTCAAAGCGATTATTCCATCGATGTGGAGGGCAGTTCCTATTATTGGGCGCCGGGTTACTCTTTCTCCCGGCTGGACGGCTATACCGATAATATTATGATGCAGACCGCGGTTTTTGAAACCACCAATCATCCTTTGGTTGCGGCAATGCTGAATCAGCGAATGGATTTTCCTAAGGCAAAGCTCACTCCCGGTGACGCACTTTTAAACTATGTCAACGGCGCCCGAAACGGAGAAGTTATTTCCTACGGCCGCTACTGGCACGGTTATCTGGTTTTCCTCAAGCCTCTGTTGACCCTCTTTACTCTATCAGACATTCGAGTTTTTAACATGATATTTCAGTGGGTACTGGCCCTGGTGCTACTGTTTCTTGCCCATCGCAAAGGTGGATTCCGTCTGGTTTTTCCCCTGGGAATTGCTCTGCTCAGCCTGAATCCCCTGTCCACCGCCCTAAGCATGCAGTATTCCAGTATTTATTTGCTAACTTTGGTGTTTGGTATACTACAGCTTCAATTTGAATTGTATAAAAAACGGAATGGCTGGTTGCCGTATCTTTGGCTAGGGATTCTCACCGCTTTCTTTGATTTCCTCACCTATCCTCCTGCTGCCTGGGCGATTTGTCTTTGCATCGGGCTTTTCATGATGGAAGGCAATGCGAAGGATCGGTTCACGTACACAGTGGCTTCCGGAGTCGCCTGGTGTTTTGGTTATGGCGGAATGTGGAGCGGAAAGTGGGTTGTCGGCTCCTTGATCAGCGGACAAAACATTCTCCTTGATGCCGCCCAAAGTGTACAGTACCGGGCAGGCTATCAGGTGGATAGCATTCCGGAAAGTGAAAACGTTTTTCGCTACGTGGATGCATTGGGCCGTAATCTGAAAGCCTACCTCAATATCCCGGCGCTGGTTTTTTTACTATTTCTGGTGCTGTTGGTTGCGTTTCTGATTCTGCTCAAGGGCTATCGTTTCCGCCCGGATACCGCTCTTATTCCCTCTGTGCTCCTTGTCTCTATTGTTCCCTTTGTGTGGTATTTTGTACTAAAAAACCACGCTTGGATTCATTACTGGATGACCCACCGGATTCTTTCCGCCACATGGATCGCCCTCAGTGGCTTTGTCTGCTTCTCTCTGGAAAAGCCATCCACCCAATCAAGTAATAATATTTCAGGAGATACTACCCATGGATAAAATCGCAGTTCTGATTCCCTGCTACAACGAAGAAAAGACGGTCGAAAAGGTTGTCACCGATTTCCGCCGGGTGCTTCCGGAGGCAACCATCTACGTCTACAACAACAATTCCAGTGACCGCACCGCGGAGCTGGCTGCCAGGGCCGGTGCTGTGGTACGCAATGAGTATATGCAGGGCAAGGGCAACGTGATTCGCCGGATGTTCCGGGAGATCGACGCCCAGTGCTACATCATGGCCGACGGGGACGACACCTATCCCGCGGAAAATGCCCGGGAAATGGCCAATCTGGTGCTGGAGCGCCAGGCCGACATGGTGGTGGGCGACCGGCTTTCCTCCACCTATTTCACGGAAAACACCCGTCCCTTCCACAATCTGGGCAACCGCCTGGTCCGGGGCAGCATCCAGCTGCTGTTCCGCAACAACATCAAGGACATTATGACCGGCTACCGGGCCTTCAGCTATCAGTTTGTAAAGACCTTCCCCGTCATCTCCAAGGGCTTTGAAATTGAGACGGAAATGAGCATCCATGCCGTTATGAACAATATGTACCTGGAAAATGTGATCATCGACTACAGGGATCGTCCCGAGGGCAGTGTTTCCAAGCTGAATACCTATTCCGACGGCTTTAAGGTGCTGCGGACCATTGCCAAGCTCTACCGCGTTTACAAGCCCCTGAGCTTTTTCGGCATCATCAGTCTGATTCTGTTTGCTCTTTCCGCCATCTTCCTCATTCCGGTGCTGCGTGTCTACGCCCTCACCGGCCTGGTTCCCAAGTTCCCCACACTGATTGTCTGCGGCTTCACCGCCATCGCCGCTTTGCAATCCCTGTTCTCCGGTCTGATTCTGGAAACCATCCGGCAGCAGAACCGGCAATCCTTTGAGCTCTCCCTGATTCAGGTCAGTGCCCGCCGGAACGGGTCCGTTTCCGAAAAAGAATAAGCCGAACCGCTCCGCTCCGGAACCGCCCGGAGCGGAGCTTCCGTTTCCGCCAGGCACCCCAAAGCAAAAAATTTGACCCCTGACGGATTCTCTTTCTTCCGTCAGGGGTCAAATTTCTTCACTCTTATTATCTAACATCCTTGGTTAACCTCGCTTTCTTCGGATTTGGGGGCGGCGGTGGGGATGGTCCTGTCTCCGTGATACAGTGTACTTTTTTTGAAGCCGGCAATAAACTCTATTTTAAACGGAGGTTTTCGCCGCCCTGCCCAGTTTTGATTTTCCTTCCTTTGTGTCCAGACTATACCACGCTTGAGGGTTTCCGGCAATGGGAAGACTATACAAAAATGCGCAAAAAAGTTTGTACCCTTTGCGGTTTGTCCATGTCTTGACACGGCCTGCCGAAATGCAATAGAATAGATACGTTGAGCACCGCCAAAGCGGTGCTCATTTTATTTTCCAAGAACCCATTTGAGCTTTGAGTGAAGCAGCAGCTCATTGAGAATGGTCAGAACGGTCAGAATCAGGAACAGCTCCAGACCCTTCTCCGCCAGCATTGCGGCCCCGGAGGGGTAATGCTCCATGGGAATGCCCAAACGGGGGAAAAAGTAGTAAATGGCCGTAATCACCGGCGTCTGGTGCCAGACAAAATAAACAAGACTGTTTCTGCCCAAATAGCTGACCGGGGCAACCGTCATCCGTTTTGCTGCCAGCACCACTGCCCCAATGCCGCAGAAGGCGGAAAGGTAAGACCGCAGGGGGAGCCCATACTGATTTGCGAAGACATTGAGCACCGGCACCTCTCCACGGATGCTTTCCCAGCCAAATGCCAGATTCCCCGCCGCCAGCAGGGCAAAAAGCACCCAGCTTTTCCAGCCTGTAAGAAACGCATCCATTTTCCCGTCCCACTTTTTCAGCAGATGCCCTGCCATGAAAAAGGGCAGCACCGAACAGCAGGCATCCAGATTCCAGGGAAGCGGCTGTCCGCCGCCCCGGGCATAGGCAACGCCCAGCGCCCCCAGCGCCGCTGCCCCGAGGGCCAGCAGCATATCGTTTCTGATCAATCGAATCAGAATATACCCGATGATCTCCAGCAGAAACAGGCAGGCCAGAAACCAGATAGGCCACAGCCTTTTTTGGATCAAAACCTGAGCCGCTAGCTCCAGTGTCCGGTTCCAGAATCCCGCTCTGGGGCCGCTCATTGCCGCTTCTGCCGGGATAATCGGCAGCGCCAGGGCAAAATACGGCACGATCATCCGGCGTACCTTTCCCTTGAGAAAGGGTCCCAGGGGTTTCCCCTCCCGAAACAGGAACCCGGACAGGAAGAAAAACAGCGGCACATGAAAGGTGAAGAGCCACCGGGAAACCGGATGACCGGTGAACACATGGGATACCATGATTGCCAGAATTCCGTAGCCCTTGGCCATATCCGCCCAGGCAATCCGCCGCTGCGTTCCCATTGTCCTCCTCCTTTCCTCTCCCTATGATGTTCCAATCCTTTTCTGTCTTTCAAGGAAGCCGGGCCGGCCCGATGATTCGGGTCGGCCCATAAAGCAGTCTTCAGTCCATGTAGTACATATCCAGCGCGTCGCGCATCTTAAAATAGTTGGGCAGCTTCCGCCAGCCAAAGCTGATGGCATCGTGGTCACCGCCCACCACATGGGTATCGGGCAGGTCCTGGGTCCACTTATAGGTCAC
>JAXEMQ010000014.1:0-4368 GCA_034099845.1 Faecousia sp. | reverse complement strand
CGCGGGCTTCCGGCAGGAGGGGATTCTTAAAAGCAATGCGGTCAAGGATGGCCATGTTCTGGATATGGTCATGTACGCCCTGACCCGTGACAGCGCTTGTTCCCCCGAAAAATAAAAAAGTGAAAAACAGCGAAAAATCCACTTGACTCTCCCCCTAAGGGGAGATGATAAAATCCTCCTTGTAAGGAAAAAAGCAAGGAGGATTTTTTATGGAAGAGCAATGTATTGCGGTGCGGCATCTTACCAAATCCTTTTCCGGCCGCAGAGCCGTGGACGATCTGTCCTTTGAGGTGAAGCAGGGAGAGGTCTTTGCCCTGCTGGGTCACAATGGGGCGGGGAAAAGCACCACCATTGACCTGATTCTGGGTCTGAAGATGCCGGACGGGGGTTCCGCGCGGATCCTGGGCATGGAAGCCGCGGCCCACAGAAAGCAGGTGCTTGAACGGGTGGGGGTACAGCTTCAGCAAACCCGGTATCAGAACGCGATCACCGTGGAGGAGGCTTGCATCGAATACGCGTCCCTGTATGCGCATCCCGGTGACGGTTCTGGCAGTCATCGCCGTTGTCTGCGGAACCGTCAGCGTCAAAACCTTCAGATGGGAGTAAGACTATGAAGATGAATCAGGAACACAAGCCCTGTCAGACAAAGGACGGCGGCACCCTCTATAAAATCGGAATGTTCGCGGCCATGAATCATGTGACGGTAAAGACCCTGCGTTTTTATGAGGAGCAGGGGCTGCTGACACCGGCCCTGATCCATCCGGAAACCGGATACCGGTACTATACCCTCTCCCAGATGTCGGTGCTGCACCAGATTACCGCCTTGAAGCAGGCGGGCTTCACGCTGGAGGAGATTGCCCGGCTGGGCGACGGCAAAGAGGAAGAAGCCGTGCTTCTGAAGAAAAAATCAGAGCTGCTTTGTAAGATCGCCGATCTTACAAAACAGCTTGCGGTGGTGGATGGGTACCTGTCCAAAAAGAAGGGCAGATTGTCTTCCCCGGTGCTGATCAAAACCATCCCGGAAACAACGGTTGCCTTTATGGAAACCAGGCTGGATTCCTATGACAGCTTGTTTGACCGGATGCCGGAGATGGGGGCACTTATGGAGAAAGCGGGCTGCGAATGCGCCCTGCCGGAGTATTGCTTCACGAATTATCTGGAATCGGGCTACAAGGATGAGGACATTCCGGTTGAACTCTGCGAGTCTGTAGTGGCCCCGAAGAAGGAAATCGGGGAACTGCGTTTCAAAGCCCTTCCCGAAATCCAGGCTGCCTGTATTTTCCACAAGGGTTCCTATACCGCGTTCCCGGAATCCTATGAAACGGTGCTCCGCTTTGTTGAAGAAAACGGATATGAGATTGCCGGACCCATCCGGGAGAGCTATATTGACGGTGTCTGGAACAAAGAAGAGGACAGCCAGTGGCTGTCCGAAATTCAGGTCCCTGTGAGAAAAAAGTGAGGAGGGCAGCAATGGATCAGGATAAAATCATCATCCGCGGACTGCGGCAAAACAATCTGAAGAATGTCTCCCTGGATGTACCCAAGGGAAAAATCGTGGTGTTTACCGGGGTGTCCGGCTCCGGAAAGTCCAGCATTGTGTTTGATACCATCGCCGCGGAGAGCCAGCGGCAGATGAACGAAACCTATACCGCCTTCATGCGGGGACGGCTTCCCAAGTACGAAAAGCCCAAGGTGGAACGGATTGACAATCTTTCTGCCTCGGTGATTGTGGACCAGTCCCGGCTGGGCGGCAACGCCCGCTCCACCGTGGGCACCATCAGCGATATGTACGCTGCTCTGCGGCTGCTGTTCTCCCGCATCGGCGAGCCCTACGCAGGCACGGCCTCCTACTTCTCCTTCAATGACCCCAACGGCATGTGCAAAACCTGCTCCGGCATCGGAAAGGTTCTGGATCTGGATATTGAACGGGCCATCGACCCGGATAAGAGCTGGAATGAGAGTATGCTGTGTCTGCCCGCCTTTGGCGTGGGAAACTACTACTGGAAGCAGTACACCGGATCAGGGCTCTTCGACCTGGACAAGAAGTACCGGGATTACACGCCGGAAGAACGGAATCTGCTCCTGTTCGGCGCCCGGGAACCCGGCGGTCCCCGGGTAAACAAGCGGGTGGAGGGCATCAAAACCCAGTTCCAGCGGCTGTGCCTTTGTATTACAGATGCGAAAAACCATTCATTCCGCTTCCACGGAACGAATGGTTTTTCTGCTTGTTGCGGTGCTGCCCCAAACCCCGGTTAACGCAGCCCTTCGGACTGCGGCTGCGCGATTCTAGGAATCGCTTTATCTTTCCGCCGCCCACTTTGGCCGAAGCAGATTTTCCTTGCTTTCCCTTGGCACTCGGACTATAATTGCCCATAAGCAAAGGAAGGAGGAAAGCCGCCGTGACGAATTCCAGATTCTTGAAGAAAACTGCCCTGCGTGGACCGCTTTACGCGTTTGTGTTCGTTGCTGCAGCCACCGGGATCGGCGCGCTGTTCCGGCTGTGGCAGTTCCCGGAAACAAATATTGTGGTGGTCTACATTCTATCGGTGGTTCTGACGGCCCGGTGTACGGACGGGTATCTATGGGGCATTCTGTCCACCGTTCTTTCCACCTGCGCATTTAACGCCTTCTTTACAGCGCCCTATTTCACGCTGTCCGTAGAGGATCCCACCTACTTCATCACCTTTGCCATCATGGCGATGACCTCTGTGATCACCAGTGCCCTGACCTCTAAGGCCAAGAAAATGACGATGGAGGCCGTCCGCAACGAGCAGGAAGCCAGCGCGCTGTACCACCTGACCAGCCATCTGACAGACGCGGAAAGTGTGGAGGGGATTGCTCGGATTGCGGTGCAGACCATCAGCGCAACCATGGACTGCCATGCCGCCTGCCTGTGCTTTGACGAGCAGGGACAGCCGGAGCGCACCTTCATTCAGCAGAAAACGGAGACGGAGCAGGTGCGGCGCAGCGTCTCCGACCCGGATGGAATCCGGCACCGGATGGAAAATCTGCGGACGGACTATGACGCCGGAGAGGAATTCTACGATTGGCCCATCTACGGAAGCGAATCTGTCCTTGGCATTCTGCGCCTTCCCAAAGACCGGGCGCAAGCGCTGACGGAGCAGCAGACGAAGCTCCTCCACTCCATGATGGAAAGCACAGCTCTGGCCATGGACCGACTGCGGGCGATGAAAGAGCGCATTCGCACCCGGGAGGAAGCCAATCAGGAACGCTACCGGGGCAATCTCCTCCGGGCCATTTCCCATGACCTGCGGACACCGCTGGCGGGCATCATGGGCACCAGTGAAATGATTATGGACATGACGGAGAAAGACGACGCCCGATTTTCTCTGGCAGAGGGCATCTACAAGGACGCGGACTGGCTCCATTCCCTTGTGGAAAACATTCTCAGCCTGACCCGGCTCCAGGACGGTCGCCTGACGCTGAACAAGCAGCCGGAGGCTGTAGAAGAAGTCATCGGCGCGGCGGTGCTGGCCATCAGCAAGCGCGCGCCGGAGCGGGAAATTGCTGTGGAGATTCCCGATGACCTTCTGATGGTGCCCATGGACGCAAGGCTCATTGGACAGGTGCTGGTGAATCTCCTGGACAACGCCGTGAAGCACACCCAGCCCGGGGAGGAAATCTCTGTGACGGTCTCCAAGAACAACGATTTCGCTGTTTTTGTGGTTGCCGACCGGGGCACCGGCATTCCCGAACAGGATCTGCCCCATGTGTTCCAGATGTTTTACACCACAGAAGGGAAAGGGCCGGACGCCAAACGGGGCATCGGTCTGGGGCTTGCCATCTGCGAGTCCATCGTCACCGCCCACGGCGGTACCATCCATGCCCAAAACCGCAGGGATGGGAAAGGGGCGGAATTTACCTTTACCCTGCCACTGAAGGAGGGAGACGCCGTTGAGAAGTGAATGGATTCTGGTTGTGGAGGACGATGCCCAAATCCGCAACTTTATCACCTACACCCTGAGGCAGGAGGGCTTTCCCTGTCTCACTGCCGGAAATGCCCAGGGAGCCCTGTCTCAGCTGGTGTCCAATCAGATTGACCTGATGCTGCTGGATTTGGGATTGCCGGATTTTGACGGCATGGAGGTCATCAAAAAGGTGCGGGAGTGGTCAGAGGTGCCCATCATCGTGGTCTCCGCCCGGGATCAGGACAACGAAAAAGCCGCGGCGCTGGATGGCGGCGCGGACGATTATCTGACAAAGCCCTTCTCCGCTACGGAGCTGATGGCCCGGATTCGGGTGGCTCTTCGGCATTCCCACCGAACCGCGGTTTCCACCCAGCAGACCGTCTACGCTGTGGGTGGGCTGTCCATCGATCTGGAGCGGCATCTGGTATTTCTGGACGGG
>JAXEMQ010000009.1:0-11463 GCA_034099845.1 Faecousia sp. | reverse complement strand
AGCGGGGGATATCCTCATCCGCACCATCAAAACAAAGCTGTGACCAAACAGCCGGCTCCCAGGCGCCGGCGGGTTGGTGGGGCACGAAGGAGCTAGCGGAGTAAGGGAGCGCAAAGCCTTCTCCTGGGAGGAGGTGGCCGAAGGCCGGATGTGGGGCGGTACAGGCTCCAAAGTTGGGAGTTGTTGAGAAGGGCGCTCCGATCCAACCATACGCTCCCAATTTTCGGGCATGTACCGCCCCACACCCGCCCCCTTCGGGGGCACCCTCTCCCAGGAGAGGGCTAATTCACAAAAGCTCCCTATCGTACACCAAAGCAGCCAGGCGAAACGAAAAACCGCCGCGGGTTTTTCCGCGGCGGTAAAAATGATTATTTTTCCAGAATCACCGGAATATCGGCATTGACCGCATCCAGAATGACCTTGGCGGCAGCCTGGGGCGTCAGCAGCTGCTGTTCGCCGGTTGCCATGTTCTTGAGGGAGCACAGCCCCTGGGCAATCTCATCTTCCCCCAGCAGCACGGCAAAGGGGACCTGCAGCTTGTTGGCGTAGGCCATCTTCTGCTTGAATTTCTTCTGTTCACCGTAGAGCTGAACCCGCAGGCCGAAAGAACGCAGGATTTCCGCCAGGGAGATGGCGGGGGCCATGTCTTCCGTCATGGGCAGCACCAGGGCATCGGCGGGGGCGGCAGCCAGGGCGGGGTTCAGAAGCCCCTGCTCATCCAGCACATAGAAGAGCCGGGTCAGGCCGATGGAAATGCCCACGCCGGGCAGCTGCTTTTCGATGTAGTAGCCTGCCAGATTGTCGTACCGGCCGCCGGAGCAGACGGAGCCAATCTCCGGATGGTCCAGCAATGTGGTTTCGTAAACGGTGCCGGTGTAATAGTCCAGACCTCTGGCGATGGTCAGGTCCACGGCAAAATTCTCTTCCGGTACGCCAAAGGCCGAGAGGTTCGCGGTGACGGCCTTCAGCTCGGCAAGGCCGGTGTCAAAGAGCGCGTTTCTGCCCCCGTAGCCTTCCAGCGCGGCAAGAACCTGGGCATTGGTGCCCCGGATGGCGATGAAGCGGAGAATCTCGTCGGCCTGGCCCTCCGTCAGGCCGCAGTCCTCCAGCAGAATGAGCTTGACCTTGTCGGCGCCGATCTTATCCAGCTTGTCAACGGTGCGCATGATGTCGCCGCTCTTGTCCCCAAGGCCCAGCATATCATAAAAGCCGGAGAGAATCTTCCGGTTGTTGACCCGAATCTGGAACCGGCTCAGGCCGAAGCCCCGGAAGACCTTGTAGATGATGGCGGGGATCTCCGCCTCGTTGAGAATGTCCAGCTTGCCGTCGCCGATGATGTCGATGTCGGCCTGATAGAATTCCCGGAACCGGCCCCGCTGGGCACGCTCGCCCCGGTAGACCTTGCTGATCTGGAACCGGCGGAAGGGGAAGGCCAGCTCATTGCAGTGCAGCGCCACATACTTTGCCAGAGGCACCGTCAGGTCAAACCGCAGAGCCAGGTCGCTGTCGCCTTTGGTAAAGCGGTAGATCTGCTTTTCGGTTTCGCCGCCGCCCTTGGCAAGGAGGATCTGGGCATCCTCGATGGCCGGGGTATCCAGAGGGGCAAAGCCGTAGGAGGCGTAGGTTTCACGAAGAATCTGCACCAGCTTTTCAAAGCGGATCTGCTTGTCGGGCAGCAGCTCCATAAAGCCGGAGAGGGTGCGGGGTTTGATGATATCCATAAAAACAATCCTTTCTATTTGAGCTGATTACAGGAAAAGATCCGTTTCACAAAAGAAAGAAGAACTGTCATTGCGAGCCGGTGTGCGCACTGGCTCGGAATGACAGCGTATCTTACATGCTGCTTTGCGGAAGAGACAGCCGGGTCTTCCTCAGAACCTGGACTTGCTGTGAACCATCTCACGCCAGTCAAGGTCGCCTCTTTGCAGGCCCAGAATGAACATCTCGGCGCTGGCCAGGTTGGTGGCGATTGGCACATTCTGCTTGTCGCAGTGGCGGATGGTCTCGATCATCTGGGCGTCATCCCAGGGATCGGTGGTATTGGGATCGGTGAACAGCAGAACCAGGTCGATTTCATTGTAGGCAATCCGGGCGTTGATCTGCTGATGGCCGCCCTGCTTATGGCTCAGAAGCAGGGTAATGGGCAGGCCGGTATTGTCGGCAATCAGCCGGCCGGTGGTCGCGGTGGCGTAAAGGTTGTGCTTGGCGAGGACGCTCTTGTATGCGGTACAGAATTGAACCATCAGTTCTTTCTTTTTATCATGGGCCAGAAACGCGATATTCATCCTCTTCACTCCTTATTTAGAATAGCTTATAGCTTCAGCTTTGTGGGAACACCCTCCAAACGGGCGGCAATCCGGCGGAAGGCCCGGGCGGCGGGACATTTTTTGGCATACATCAGCACCGGGGCACCGAAGGCGGCGGCCAGGGTGATGTTGGCATCCTCCGGGACCACACCGCTCAGGGGGGTGCCGGTGGTATCCATAACATCGTCAATGGTCAGCCGGACCGTGGACAGCAGCTCTTCGTCCACCCGGTTTACCACCAGGCGCACGTTCCGTTTGCCGGAGAGCTCCAGCAGATCGCTGACTCTGGCGGCGTCCCGGATGGCGGCGGGACCGGGGCCGGTTACCAGCAGAAACCGGTCTGTCCAGGTGCTGCAAAGGCGGAAGCCGGCGTCCACTCCCGCGGGGGCGTCCAGGAAAACATAGTCAAAGGTCTCCCGGGCCCGCCGCAGCATGGTGCCGAAGGCCTCCGTATCGATTTTCTCCACAGGCCGGTTCATCGGGGCCGTGAGAAACCGAAGGGTGGGGTACCTGGGATGCCGGGCGGCATCCTCCAGACTGTAGGACCCTTCCGAAACATCCAGGAAAGAAAGCGCGGGCACGTCGCTTAAGCCCAGGGAAATATCCAGATTCCGCAGGCCCACATCGCAGTCGATGCACAGAACCTTTCGGCTCTGCTCTGCCAGTGCGGAGGCGATGCCGGCGCAGACGGATGTTTTGCCGGTGCCGCCTTTGCCGGAGACAATGGCATACGTTTCCCCCACGGGCAATCCTCCTTACATAGTTTGGATCCATTATAAAGCCTAACGGTACAAAAAGCAATAGCAAAATCGGGGATTGCAAAAAGAAATTCATCATTTTGCCCAAAATCCGCCGGGCTTTCCCTTCAAAAAAGTGGTTGCGAAGGAAAGGGATGTGAGCTATAATAAGAGCGAAAAAATGGGCTACGGCCCAAAATATGGAGGAAATTTTCATGTTCAATGCAATGATTGAAACTCTGAAGGCCAATCCCCGCAAGATCGTGTTCACCGAGGGCCATGACGCCCGTATCCTGGAGGCAACGGACCGTCTGGTCAAGGGCGGCTTCCTGACCCCCATCCTCATCGGCAACGTGGAGGAAGTCAAGGCCAACGCACAGAAGGGCGGCTTCAACATCGAGGGCGTGGAGATCATCGATCCGACGACCTATGCCGGTATGGACGAGATGGTGGACAAGATGGTGGAGCTGCGCAAGGGCAAGATGACCCCTGAGGACTGCCGCAAGGCCCTTTCCAAGGGCAACTACTTCGGCACCATGCTGGTGAAGATGGGCTACGCCGATTCCCTGCTGGGCGGCGCTACTTACTCCACCGCCGATACCGTCCGTCCCGCTCTGCAGCTGGTCAAGACCAAGAAGGGCGCTCATCTGGTGTCCTCCTGCTTCATTATGGTCCGGGGCGACGAGAAGCTGGCCATGGGTGACTGCGCCATCAACCTGAGTTATGAGGATAGCGTGGACAAGGAGGGCAACGTGACCCTGTCCGCTGCCCAGAAGCTGGCTGAGGTGGCCATTGAAACCGCCAACACCGCCAAGGTCTTCGGCATCGATCCCAAGGTTGCCATGCTGAGCTTCTCCACCAACGGTTCCGGCAAGGGCGGCACGGTGAAGCTGAGCCACGACGCCACCGCCGTGGCCAAGGAAATGGCACCCGATCTGCTGATCGACGGCGAGATGCAGTTTGACGCGGCTGTGGCTCCCGAAGTGGGCCAGCTGAAGTTCCCCGGCTCTCCCGTTGCCGGCTACGCCAACACCTTCATCTTCCCCACCATTGAGGCCGGCAACATCGGCTACAAGATTGCCCAGCGTCTGGGCGGCTTTGAGGCCTACGGTCCCATCCTGCAGGGCCTGGCCGCACCCATCAACGACCTGTCCCGTGGCTGCAATGCCGACGAGGTCTACAAGATGGCCATCATCACCGCCGCAATGGTATAAGAGCTACATAAGAAAAGGCCGCCGCTCGAAAGAGCGGCGGTATGTTATTTCCGGATTTCCGGCAGGCTGGCGGCGGCAACGGCCTGGCCGATGCGGCGGGTTTTCTCGTCCGGCAGCATCAGGGTGACTTTTTCCGCCAGAGCGGGGTGATCCGCGGCCAGAACCTGCCGGGCGGTGGAAAGGATCCGATCGCCGCCCTTTCCGGACATAACCCGGCCCATGAGAATCAGCTTTTCAATATCGTAGAACCGGGCGTAGAGCACCACGGTGTGAGCCAGATAAATGCCGATGTCCCGGAAGATCCCGGCTGCCCGTTCATCCCCCTCTTCCATCAGAGCCTGAACCTGCTTGAGCTGGTCGGCAGGGGAGCGGCTTTCGTCCAGCCGGATACCGGCCCGGGGGGCCAGCTTGATCACGGCGTCCTGGGAGAAGTATTTGCAGCCGGCGCCGATGTCGGTGGACCATTCGTCCCGCATGGCTTTTTCACTCAGGTCCACCGGGGCGAAGGCCAGCTCGGAGATCCAGCCCAGCACATTTTTGTCCTTGTCCACATAGCCCACGGCCTCGCTGGTGCCCATGGCCAGACCCATAATTCGTCCGGCGTTCAGACCCATGGCGCCGGCCAGGGCGGAAACGTCGCCGTCGTTGGCGACCACCACCGGTACGTCTCCGATTTCCCGGGCCGCCCGGTCATAGCAGGTCTTGACCTCATCCCACCGGTCCCGGGGAACCTGGTAGAAGATGCTGGAAATCATGGGGGCGTTGCCGATAAAGGTGCCGGCGGAGGAGACGCCGATGGCATCCACCCGGGGCATCTTGGATGCGGCGGTGCGGAAAGCGGTGAGAATTTCTCCGTACTGGTAGCTGGGGTCCGGATTCAGCTTGGGATACCACACCACCTCTTCGGAGTAGACGCATTCGCCGTCAATCACAGCGGAAACCTTTCGGTCGGAGCCGCCGGCGTCAAAGCCGATGCGGCAGCCGTCCAGATGGCCGCCCAGAGGCCGGGGGGCCTCCCTGGACTGGGGGCACGCTTCCAGAGGCAGGTCCAGAATTTCCAGATCCACCTCGTAGAGCTTGTGAAAGAAGTCAAACTCAAAGGCCCGCTGGCCGGTGGGAGCGTAGTCCTTTTGCAGCCGTTTTGCAATGGGGGAGCAGCCGCAGACGGAAATCCGGAAGCCGCCGATGGACCATAGCAGAAATTTCACCATCCGCTCCACATAGCGGTAGTCGGCCTGCTCCATTTCCGGTGTGCCGTGGATGAAGGTCCTGCGGACGGTAATCTGCCCCTCGTTGCGCTCCACGGCAATGGCCAGAGGCCGGCTGGCCCCCTGAAGATAGGCTTCCATCCACACGCCGAAGGGGATAAAGTCGGGATCCAGTAAGGGAACCGTTCCCGGATCATAGGAAACACCTAAGTATTGCATGGTTTGTTACCTCCACCTGAAAGAGCCCTGTCCATGGGGGTTTTTGGGAGATTATATCATAGAAGACCATGGGGCGCAAGGGCATCCTGCGTGAAAGATGCACAGAAAAAGTTTAAAAGGGCATGAAGAATTCCGCCAATGCCGGGAGGAGTGGAAGAATTCTTGACATTATGCGCAGGTTTGTTATACTGGAACTGCGAAAACAGCAGGTTTGGGAAGGAAGGAATGCCTATGGACGCGTTACTGCAAAGGGTTCTGTCACGGTTTTTCCCGGAGGGCAGTGTACAAAGCTGCAGCCGCTATGGCTGCGGCCATATCAACGAAACCTATCTGGTGGAGACAGGGAACGGGAAACGTTATATTCTTCAGCGGATCAGCAGCAGGGCCTTCCCGGATGTGGCGGGTCTTCAGGAGAACATCGCAGCCGTCACCCGGTATCTCCACGGGATTCTGGAAAACCCCAATGCCGCCCTGACGCTGGTGCCCACCCTGGATGGAGAGAACTGGTATCATCACGGCCCGGACAGTGATTGGCGGGTATTTGATTTCATTGAGGGGAGCGTCTGCCTTCAGGCCCCCCGGTGCCCCGAGGATCTGTATCAGAGCGCCATCGCCTTCGGCACCTTCCAGCAGCAGCTCAGCGGTTTCCCGGCGGAAACCCTTCACGAAACCATCCGCAACTTCCACAACACCCCGGACCGGTTCCGGATTTTCCGGGAGACCATCGCCCGGGATCCCATGGGAAGGGCCGCTTCCGTGGAACAGGAAATCGCCTTTGCGCTGGCCCATGAGGAGGTGGGCTCCCGGCTGACGGAAATGCTCCAGGCCGGTGTGCTCCCCCTGCGGGTGACCCACAACGATACCAAGCTCAACAATGTGATGCTGGATGAAAAGACCCACGCGCCCCTGTGCGTCATCGATCTGGATACCACCATGCCGGGACTCAGCGCCTACGATTTCGGCGATTCCATCCGCTTCGGCGCGGCCACAGCGGCGGAGGACGAGAAAGATCTGAGCAAAATGGAAATGGATCTGGAGCTGTTCCGTGTTTTCACTCGGGGCTTCTTGAGGGCCTGCCCCGCCCTTACGGCGGCGGAGCGGAAGGCGCTGCCTCTGGGGGCGCTGACCATGACGCTGGAATGTGGGGTCCGGTTCCTGACGGACTACCTGGATGGAGACCATTATTTCGGAATCTCCTATCCCGAACAGAACCTGGACCGCTGCCGCACCCAGTTCAAGCTGGTGGCGGATATGGAGAACAAATGGAAACAAATGGAACAAATTGTTGAGGAGGAAACCTGGACTATGGAAAAACCCGTTCTTGTGGTTATGGCTGCCGGTATGGGCAGCCGCTACGGCGGATTAAAGCAGATTGACCCGGTGGGCAGCCAGGGAGAAGCCATTCTGGACTATTCCCTGTATGATGCCCATGAGGCTGGCTTTGAGAGGGCCGTCATCATCATCAAGGAAGCCATCCGGAAGGACTTTATGGATACCGTAGGGGCCCGGCTGAAGAACGCGCCCATGGAAATCCGGTATGCCTATCAGGAGCTTTCCAAGCTCCCCCAGGGCTATGCCGTTCCCGAAGGCCGCACGAAACCCTGGGGCACCTGCCACGCGGTTTGCTGTGCCCTGGAGGAGATCGGAAACGCGCCCTTCGCGGTGATCAATGCCGATGATTACTACGGCAAGGCCGCCTTCCGGGAGATCTACAACTATCTGAGCACCCACGGCGACGATGACAAGTACCGCTACTGCATGGTGGGTTATGCGCTGGGAAAAACCGTAACCGACAACGGCTCCGTTGCCCGGGGCGTGTGCCGGGTGAACGGGAAGGGCTTCCTGGACGCGGTAATCGAGCGCACCCGGATTGAAAAGTATCCCGGCGGCATCCACTACACCGAGGACGGCGGCGAAAGCTGGGTGGATGTGGATGAAAAGGCCACGGTATCCATGAATATGTGGGGCTTTACCCCCAGCTTCGGCAGAGAGAGCAGAGCCCGGTTCCCGGCATTCCTGGATCAGGCGCTGGAGCAGAACCCCCTGAAGGGCGAATACTTCCTGCCCTCTACCGTCACCGCCCTGCTGACGGAGGGGAAAGCCACCGTGCAGATGCTCTATTCCCCGGACAAGTGGCATGGTGTGACCTACGCGGCGGACAAGCCCGTGGTGGTGCAGGCCCTGGCCGACATGACCAGGGAAGGCCTCTACCCCGACGGCCTTTGGAAATAACGACTGAGCCCGGACGTTCGTCTGGGCTCGTTTTTTACAGTTCAATGGTTTCCATATCCTCGGGGACAAAGATATTCCCGTCAAAGGCGGTTCTTGCCTCCCGGGTCATCCGGTCCCTGCGGTCGGGGCCGTAGTCCGCGGTGTGGTAGATGACCATATTGGAAACCTGCATTTCCTGGGCCAGTCTGGCGGCATCCAGGCTGGTGACGTGGCTGCGCTGATAGGGCTTATACACATCCCGGTCCTCATACAGGCAGTAGGCCTCGCTGAAGAGCCACTTGGCGTTCCGGGCGTATTTCTCCGTGGATGGCTTCACCGGCTCGTCACCGGCAAAGCAGAGGCGCTCCCCCTCCGGCAGCTCCAGCTGGAAGCCGAACTGCCGCATCTTTTTGGAGCCGATGTCAAAGGCGGTCAGCCGGAAACCTGCCAGCGTCAGCTCCTCTCCGTCGGCAACCTCCCGGAACAGGATCTGACTGTCAAAGTATTTGGTCAGCTTCCCGCCCAAAATCATGTGGCAGATGGCGCGCACATCCTGCAGGGTCTGTGTGCAGCCGGCCACGGTAAAGGTGCCGGTATAGCCTTCCTCCGCCATGGCGGTGGCCACGGCCCGGATGACCCAGGGGGTCCCCAGAATGTGGTCGCTGTGGCTGTGGGTGACAAACATCCCGCCCAGAGAGGTGACGGGCACATTCAGCCGGTCCAGCCGCACCGGGATTTCGTTGCCGCCGCCGGCATCCACCAGCAGCCGGTTTTCCCCATCCTTCAGCAGGAAGCAGGTGTTGTATCGTTTCAGCACCAGCGCGCAGCCGGTGCCAAGAAAGGTAACGTTCATAGCCACGCTTCTCCTGAATTATTTTCCCCGTTGCAGCCGGAAGTCCACGGAGCGCTTCAGGTAGGACAGGTATTCGTCATCCTGGCACATCTCCTTACCGGGGGCATCGGAAATCTTGGCCACCGGGTTGCCGTTGACATACTGGAGCTTGATGACGATGTTCAGGGCTTCCTCGCAGGTGTCGTTGGTTACGAAGGTGCCGATGCCGAAGGAAACCCGGGTTCTGTCCTTGAAGTGGTCATAGAGCTTCTGAGCGTGGTCAAAGTCCAGACCGTCGCTGAACAGCAGCACCTTGCTTTTGGGATCGGCGCCGTACTTTTCAAAGTGGCGGATCATCTTTTCACCCCAGGCGTAGGGGTCGCCGCTGTCGTGGCGGACGCCGGAGTAGTTGTTCACCATGGCCCGGTCAAAGTCCAGCAGGAACAGGTCCGTGGTGATGGTGTCCGTCAGAGCGGTGCCGTTGTCGCCCCGGTATTCGTCATACCAGTCGGCCATGGCGTAGTGGTTGGTGTAGGCCAGGGGGATGGAGTCGATGCCCTGGTACATCTGCACGAACTCGTGGGCATAGGTGCCTACGGGAATCAGGCTGTACTTCCAGGCAAGGTAGACATTGGAGGTGCCTACGCAGTTGCGGGTTTCCTGGGCCAGTCTGCGCACGGCTTCCTCCTGCCACTGGCGGGAGAGACGGCGGCGGCAGCCGAATTCGGCAAAATTGAAGGTGTATTTCCCGGAATGGAAGTCCTGAATCTTCTGCTCCAGCTTTTCCCGGGCGGAGGCCTCCAGGGTGGCGTAATCAAAGTGCATCCGGAAATAGACCTCGTTAACGATTTCCAGCAGATAGATTTCAAACTGCATGGCGCTGAACATGGGGCCCTTTACGGTGAGAATCAGCTCGCCGGTCTCGCTCAGGCCGGTGTGGACGTACTCCCGGATGGGGTGCCACAGCCGCAGGAATTCCACATAGTCGCTTTTGATGTAGCGGATGGAGCGCAGATAGTCCAGCTCTTCCTTGGTAAAGCGCAGGGAACACAGGTGGTCGATCTGCTCGTTGATTTCCTGAAGCATTTCGGGAGTGAACATGGTGTCCTTGTTCCGGCACTTAAAATAGTATTCGCCGTTCAGGTCCGTGTGCTTGTGGAAAATTACCTGATCCATGTTGAATTTATACAGATCGGTGTCCAGCAGGGAAAGGACAATGGGTTCCAGTTTCATACAATTGCCTTCTTTATCAAATACTTTCGGTCTGCGAATGGTCCCGGGAGGCCAGGGCCATTTCCCGAAGGACCGGGTACATGGCGTGATTTTCAGGACTGACATAGCGCTCCCACTGGGCGCGGTCATCCTCTATGAGGAAGCCCCGCATCCGGGAGGCGGAGATGTCGATGGTTTTGGGAATGTAAAGCTCGGCAATGCGCACACCCTGGACGCTGTCGAACCAGTCCAGTCTTCGGCTTTCCTTTCCGGAGACCAGCAGGTCCGGAAGACAGCCGAAACGGGCCCGCACATTCTGGAGCACATAGTCACCCCAGGCGGCGGTGTTGCCCACCCCGATGTCCGGCAGGGGATAGATGTCCACGGAGCTGCCCAGAATGCTGCGCAGAAGCTGTTCCCGGATTTCGTAGGGGAAGGGATTGGTGCTGGTGCCGGATTCCTGGGAGGAGCCGACAAAAATACCCACCCGGCGGCACAGGGAAAGGGCCGTGCGGATCATCTGCTCATGGCCCGCATGGACCACCTGGAACCGTCCGACCAGAATTCCCAGAGAGAAGGGCTTTTCGCTTTGCATAAATGCCCACCTTTCCGCATAGATTACAGACCATTTTATCAGACAATATCCGGCACGTCAAATGGAAAGAAGAAAAAATATGGTTTGTGTGAATTGGCGTTGGGAATCGGATGGGAAAGGGGGAGCTGGCTCAATTGACAATTGACAATTGACAATGAACAATTGACAATTAAGGAGTGTGCTTTGCACATAGATCTGAATGATCGCACAGGCGATACCCTAATTGTCAACTGTCAATTTTCAATTGGCTTTAGCCATAGCTCGGTACGTCCTCACTGAGGGTCAGCTCCAGCTTATACTGCTGGCCCTTGTGATAGACGATGACTTCCACCACTTCACCGACCTCGCAGTCATAAACCGCGGTTTTCAAATCCTCCATGCCGGTAATCCGGGTGTCCCCCAGATACAGCAGCATATCGCCCTCCTGAATGCCCTTTCTGGCGGCGTCGCTGCCCGGATCCACCTCGGTGATATACAGGCCCGCGGGCATCCGGTAGTAGTGCTGGTAGAAGGTGGACAGGGTTTCGCCGGAGATACCCAGGGTGGGTCGGCCGGAGACATAGCCCTGAGAGATGATCTGATCCACAATTTCTTTCACCTGAGTGCTGGGAATGGCAAAGCCAAGGCCCTCCACACCGGCGGTGTCGGTAAAGGTGCCGATTTTCATGGTGTTGATGCCGATGACCTGCCCGTAGCAGTTAATCAGTGGCCCGCCGGAGTTGCCGGAGTTCAGGGCGGCGTTGGTCTGGATGAGCGTCATGGTGCGGCCGTTCATATCCACGTCCCGGTTGATGGCGGAGACGATGCCGTTGGTGTAGGTGCCCCGGAAGGCTGCCCCCAGAGGATCGCCGATGGCTACCACCGTGTCGCCCACCCGCAGGGTGGAGGAGTCGCCGAACTGGGCGGGGGTCAGGTCGGTGCAGTCAATG
>JAXEMQ010000291.1:0-3800 GCA_034099845.1 Faecousia sp. | reverse complement strand
GATAAAGCCGCAGGCAAAGTCCACATTCCGGGTCAGCACCTGCCGCAGCTCATCCAGCCACTGGCTCCCCTCGGGCTTGTAGGCGCCGATCAGGGCGTGCATACTCAGCACATTCATTTCGTTGAAGTGGGAAAGGGCCTGTTCCTTTTCAAACCGGTGCCGGAGCCAGGGATTGTAGATGACGCAGTAGCTGCCCACCAGACCGGCCAGATTAAAGGTTTTGCTGGGGGCATACAGGGCCGCGGTGCGCGTTTTCGCGTCCTCGGATACGCTCTGGGTGGGGATATGCCTGTAGCCCTCCAGAGTCAGGTCGGACCAGATTTCGTCGGAGATCACATACACATCGTACTTCCGGAAGAGGTCCATGGCCTTTTCCAGCTCCCAGCGTTCCCAAACCCGGCCGCAGGGGTTGTGGGGGGAGCAGAGGATGGCGCAGTGGATGCGCTCCTCTTTCAGATGCCGCTCCATATCCGCATAGTTCATGCGCCAGATCCCCTGGTCATCCTTTACCAGGGGAGAGTGAACCAGCGCATAGCCGTTGTCCCCCAGAGCGTGGGTAAACCCGATATAGGTGGGGGCGTGAACCAGAATCTTGTCGCCTTTGGAGCAGAGCACGTTGGCCAGGGCCACCACGCCGCCCAGAACGCCATTTACATAACAAATATGCTCCGGGGCCAGTCCTTCCACGCCGTTGCGGCTGCGCTGCCAGGAGCGGATGCTGTCATAGTATTCGTCCCTGGGCGAAAAGTAGCCGAAAAGGGGATGCTCCAGCCGCTGCCCTATGGCCTGGGGAATGGTGGGCACCGTGGCGAAATTCATATCCGCCACCCACATGGGGATCAGGTCGAAGCCCTCCTTTGGGGGCTGGGGGCCGGAGCCGTCCTTGCGCAGATCCACGGCCAGGGCATCTTTTCCGCGGCGGTCATAAACGGTTGTAAAATCGTATTTCATGGTTTTCCTTCTTTCTGTCTAGCCCACATCCCTGCTGAGCTTTTCCAGTGACAGGATGCGGAAGGTGTCTTTGTAATAGTCCAGGATTCCCTCGCTCTTCATCCGGCCGATCTCCCGGGACAGGGCGCTGCGGTTGGCCCCCAGGAAATCCGCCAGGTCCTCCCGGGTGCCGCCCAGGGAGAAAGTGAGACTGCCGGTGCGGATGTATTCGTCGTACAGCCGCATGGCGATTCGCTGCCGCAGGGATTTGGCGGAGAGGTACAGGGTTCGCTGCCGCTGGGCCCAGAATTTCATGGCAATCTCGCTGACCAGGTTTTCCCGGAGCCTGGTGTGTCGGCCGCAGCAGTCATCGCAGCCGGACATGATCCGGTGGAAGGGGAGAAACAGCAGCTCCGAATCCTCGGAAGCCACCACATACACGGGACTTTTGCTGCCTGGGGTGGCCATCAGAACATCCCCCACCAGGGCGCCGGCCCGGTGGTTGGCCATGAGAAGATGCTCCCCGGAGGCGTTGACGGATTCGGCCCGCAGGGCCCCGGACAGCACCAGGGCGCAGGCGTGGAGGGTATCGCCGATGTTCCATACCACGGTATTGCGCTCATAATGCTCCTGCCGGGCATTCAGGCAGCTCAGCATACCGTCAATCTGATCCGGCTGGATGCCGGCAAACAGGCCGGAACCGTGCAGGACCGCACGCTGTTGTTGATTCACAGGCAGACCTCCTTCTTGTTGCGCAGGCAACAAAGAGTGCAGCTTCAGTATAGTATGAAAAGGGCGGAAAGTCAACGGAATTCCCGAAAAACCCCCTTGACAAATTCCGGAAAATGTGCGACCTTTTGCTGGGATATTTCAATGAGAGAAAAGAGAATGGATATGCGCCAACGTTATCTGACTGCCCGCTATGGGCTGATTCACGGCACCTACTGGATGGTATTTGCCGCCGTTTCCGGCTATGTAAGCCTGTATCTGCTGGAGCTGGGCTTCTCCAGCGGAGACGTGGGAGTCCTGATTGCCCTGGCGGGCCTGCTCTCCGCGGTCTGCCAGCCCCTGGCCGCCGCCTACGCGGACCGGCCCGACAGCCTGAACCTGCGGACCATCAATCTGATGGTTGCCGGGGCAGCGGCGGTTTGCGGCGGGGCCCTGATTTTTGTACGCTCCTCCAGGGTGCTGACCCTGCTGTTTTACGGACTGACCCTGGCCCTGCTGCAGCTGTCCAATCCTCTGGTCAACGCTCTGGGAGTTACCAGCATCAACTGCGGCTGCAGGCTCAACTACGGTGTGTCCAAAAGCGTCAGCTCCGTGACCTTCGCGGCAGCCTCCTTCCTGCTGGGCAGATTGACGGCAAGCCTGGGAGGCCGGGTGGTTCCCTGGGCCATTGTTCTGTTTTACGGGCTGTTCCTTTTGAGCCTGGCCCTGTATCCCTGCCAGCGCTCCCCCCTGCCGGAGGGCAGCGGAAAGGCCGCTTCTCTTTTGACCGTCTTCCGGAAATACCCCCGGTTTATGGCCATGCTGGGAGGCTGTGTGCTGCTGTTTATCAGCCACATTCTGCTGAACAATTTCACCCTGCAAATCATCCGCACCAAGGGCGGCGGCAGCAGTGAGATGGGGGTGGCCATGGCCATCGCGGCCCTTTCGGAGCTGCCCACCATGCTGCTGTTCAGCTTCCTTCTGAAGAGAAAGGGCAGCTGGTTCTGGATGCGGCTCACAGGTTTCTTTTTCATCCTGAAGGCCCTGGGAAGCTGCCTGTGCACCGGTGTGGGGAGCTTCTATGCCGTGCAGCTGATCCAGATGCTGGCCTGGGCCGTTATCGCCGTGGCCTCCGTCTACTACATTAACGCGGTTATGGAGCCCGAGGACGCGGTGAAGGGCCAGGCCCTGTACACCATGGCCTACACCTTGGGCTCTGTGCTGGGGGCGCTGCTGGGGGGCCGGATCATCGATGCCCTGGGGGTGGATGCCATGCTGCTGTTCGGTACCGGCTCGGCCATTGCGGGAACCGCCATTGTGTGCCGCTTTACGCAGAAGGCAAAGGATCGGGTATAAAATCTTAAACAATCCGTTAATTCTGTGCCGGTAAGGTTGCATTTCCCGTGGGGCGCAATATAATATAGCCAGGTGTAAAAACCCATTGATCGACTTTTTCAAGGTGGTAACTTATGGAGAAATTCAGCCTTTGGCTGAGGCAGGCGGGAAATCGTTTCCGTGCCGGGTTATGCAGCTTTATGTCCGGCCGCTATGGTGCGGACCGGCTGAATATGGTCATTCTGTGCTGCGGCCTGGCGGCCAGCGTGCTGTCCTCTCTGTTTGCCGGAAAGATTGTGGGAACCGTATTCTGGTTTTTAAGCTACGGCCTGATGATCTGGGCCATTTTCCGGGCCCTTTCCCGGAATACTTTCAAGCGGTATCAGGAGAACCGGAAGTTTTTGCTGTTCTTCGACCGGCTGAAGGACCGGAACAACCGCTATTTTGACTGTCCCAAGTGCCGTCAGACGGTGCGGGTGCCCCGGGGCAAGGGCAAAATCTCCATCACCTGCCCCCGGTGCAAAGAGCGCTTTATCCGAAAGACATAAGCTTCGGCCCTCCCGAAGTCGGGAGGGCCGTTTGTTGGTAAAGGGGGATTTACCTGACTAAGGGAGTGCACTTGGCTCCCCCCTTGGGGGAGCTGGCACGGCATCTGCCGTGACTGAGAGGGCCCTCTCCGCCCCCTGCGGGGGCACCTCTCCCATAGGGAGAGGCAAGGCGCACTGCGGCACAATCCTTAATCAGATAAAGCCCTCTTTTCCCGCCTATAGCCCTTTCAGAAAGGCTTCCATAGTGTCAAGTCCCGCTTTCAGCTCCCCGTCACTGTA
>JAXEMQ010000048.1:0-3731 GCA_034099845.1 Faecousia sp. | reverse complement strand
CCATGCCCTTCAGCACAAGGCCCAGGGGGCGCATGGAAACGCCGCCGATGCCCACCAGATGCACATGGCTGCCTTGGTTCAGGAAGGCGGAAATATCCTTATTTTTGTTCATGTATCTATCCCCCGAACGAAGAAAAAATTTGCTCACTTGATTCATTATACATCGTTCACGGGATATTTACAACCATAAATTTGACTTGTGCCGTTCTTTGGTGCTTTCGACGAAGAAATCCGGCTTTTTCAGCGCACAAATGCCCCCGTTACCCACACCAGCCAAAAGGCCTGAACGGCGGCCAGGAAAAATGTGGCAATTTCATACAGGAACTCTTTCATAAGGATCTTTCTCCCCTCTTTTTTATGTTTACCGGTATTATAGCCCTCTGTTTCTGTCGAAATACCGCAAAAGAAGGGAGGCGCCCCAAAATATTTTGTCTGAACCGTAGATTTTTTCTGCCGTTCACACATTCCGGAAAAGATCTGCTATAATGTGTAGCCGGATACAAGGAAAGAGAAGGTGTATGAACATGCGCGGAAAAAGTCACTGCCGGCTGGGCGCCTATCTGGCCGATACCTATTTCCCCCAGATTGACAGGCCCTGCCGTACCGCCTTTTTGCTGGGCTGCATTGAACCCGACCGCAACCCCGCCACCTATCTGAAGGGCTCCATCCGGGCCCAATGGCTTCGGGGCCACAACTACGAAAACGCCAAGCGGTTTATGCTTCGGATCTCCCGCCGTCTGGAAAGCAAGCGGCACTGGTCCATCCTGGACTATTACACCGCCGGGAAGCTGATCCACTATACCATGGACGCGTTTACATACGCCCACAATCAGAGCTTTCCCACGGATCTGCGGGAGCACAAAAAGTATGAAGACGCGCTTCAGGAGTATTTCCTCACCTTTCTGCGGAACCGGTCCACAATGGAAAAGCGCCCCGGCCCCAGCGTGATGGATACCATCAGCCAGAACCACAGGGCTTATCTTTCCCGGACCCCGGATATTTTCCGGGACGCCAGATACGCCTTTTCCGTCAGCTGCTGTGTCGCCGGAATGCTCGCCTGCCGCCCCGCGGCGGTCTGAGGGGACAATTGGCAATTCGATTCATCCCATCCGGAAAAACAAACCGCCCATAAAATGTCCCTGAACGATGGACCGTTCAGGGACATTTTTTATTCAGCTCTTTTCCGGACATACCGGCAGAATTCGTAGCCGATGCCCGCTTCCTCTCCGGAGCCAAGCAGCTCCTCCAGAACCCAGTCCGGGTCCTGGTCCAGATTGGGAAACCAGGTATCACAGGGAACCCGGGTGTGCAGCTTGGTAACATAGGCTATATCGCAGTAAGGCAGCAGCTGCCGGTAGACGCTCCCCCCGCCGATGACCATGGTCCGGGGGGCCTTTTCCGCCTTTTGGAGCACCTCTTCCACACTGCCGCAGAGGGCAAAGCCGGGATAGCCTGTGCCCTTCCGGGTCAGGAGCACATTTTCCCTGCCGGGCAGGGGCTGCTGCCCCGGGAAATCCTCCACCGTCCGCCGCCCCGCAATCACCATGGCGCCCTTTGTGGTCTGCCGGAAGAATTTCCGGTCCGCCTTCAGGGCGATGGGCTGTGTGCCGTCCTTCCCGATGCCCCAATCCTCATAAACCGCAACAATCAGTTCCATGCCGTCACCTCAGATGGCCATGGGGATCTCAAAGGGGAAGGGATGGTACTGATAACCCTCCATCCGGAAGGAGTCCTTGGTAAAGGCATAGAAATCCGTAACGCTTTCGTCCATGGTAAATTTCGGCGCATCGAAGCCGTCTTTTTCCAGCATGGCCTTCACCGCCGGGATGTGCCGGTCGTAGATGTGGCAGTCCGCGATCACATGGACCAGCTCCCCCACCTTCAGGCCGGAAACCTGGGCCATCATGTGGGTCAGCACCGCGTACTGCACCACGTTCCAGTTGTTGGCGGTGAGCATATCCTGGGAGCGCTGATTGAGAATGGCGTTGAGGGTGTCGCCGGTGACATTGAAGGTCATGGAATAGGCGCAGGGGTACAGGTTCATCTCGTGCAGATCCTCAAAATTATAGATGTTGGTGAGAATCCGGCGGGAAGCAGGGTTGTGCTTCAGGTCAAACAGCACCCGGTCCACCTGGTCAAACATTCCCTCTTTGTATTGGTGCCTGATCCCCAGCTGGTAGCCGTAGGCCTTGCCGATGGTGCCGTCGGGACCTGCCCACTCATCCCACACATGGCTGCCCAAGTCTGCGATCCGGTTGGACTTCTTCTGCCAGATCCACAGCAGCTCATCCACGGCGCTCTTCCAGTAGGTGCGCCGCAGGGTCATAATGGGGAACTCCTCCGCCAGATTGTACCGGTTCACCACGCCGAATTTTTTGATGGTGTGGGCCGGGGTTCCGTCTGCCCAGCGGGGGCGGACCTCCAGGTTTTCATCGGAAAAGCCGTTTTCCAGGATGTCCCGGCAGGTGGCTTTGTACAGCTCGTCAGCTCTGCTCATGATGTTTCCTCCCTTGTTTCCGCGTCCCGGCGGGAACGCACTGCGCTTTTTGTTATTTTAGCATAGAATCCCCCGGGAATCCAGTGGCCAGGGAAATTTCTTTGGTCTCCGCTCTCCCTCCTGCCCCGCCGGGCAAAAAGGGTGCCGGCGCACCCGAAGGCGCGCCGGCTATAAATGGATTGGAATGGATTGGCAGATTAAGCAACGGGGACATCACCGGTCAGCACGTAGTTCATGCTGATCCAGCCGATGCTGGTGCGGCCCCACATCTCGCCGCTGTAGGACTGCTGCTCGTAAATCTCCAGCCGGGAGTTGACCATCACATAGCCAACCAGGGGGCTGTTGACGCCGGGCTGAGACCGGACACGGGCAGTGTAGAAGCAGCGGGCTACGGTGCCGGCGGTGCCGGAACCGGTGACGCTGAGACCGGTGTAGGTCAGGTAGGTACCAACCATCCAGCCCTGATCACAGCGGACCCACAGCACGCCGTCGGTGAGCACCTGCTCATAGACAACCACGTTGGTGTACTTGGGCAGGGTGGCCTGAACCGCGTAGCCGAAGCCGGTGCCCGCCCGAACCTTCAGGCTGTCGGTGTTGACAAAGCCAACCGCGATGGCGCCGGAGGGAACGGAGGTCAGGATGGAGTTGCCGGCCATATTGCCGCCGGTAACGTTGGAGGTGGTGGTGTTGCTCTTGGCACTCAGGTCCACATACTGCAGCGCAACCCAGCCCTGCTGAATGTGGCCCCACAGGGCGCCGTCCACGGTGGTCTGCTCGGTCACCGTCACGGGAGTGCCCCTCTGCAGGGTGGTGGCCAGAGGATTCCCCACACCGGCAGCGGTACGGACGTTCACGGTATCGGTGTTGCAGATCACGCCGGAAACCGTGGTGGCGGCAGTGCCGGTATTGGTGTTGCTGCCGGTATTGCTGTTGTTGCTGTTATTGGTATTGTTGTTGGTGGTGGTGTCGGCGGGCTTGCCGGGGGTCAGGGAGTAGCTGCCCAGATCCGTACCTGCCAGGTTGATCCAGTAGTAGGTGGGCAGGCCGGCACTGTTGCGGGCGGAAACCTTGCCCCAGGCAACGCCGTCCTTCAGGGTCCGCTTGATCACGGTGGTAGTGGCATTCAGCCGCAGGTTCAGGTTGCTGACCAGGGTTCCGGGCGCATCGCTGTTGTCGGTGTAGAAGTTCACCACATCCACAACCACCTTGGCGGTGAGGGCATCCTGATCCAGAT
>JAXEMQ010000047.1:0-2757 GCA_034099845.1 Faecousia sp. | reverse complement strand
GGCTCCCCCTTTGGGGGAGCTGGCACGGCATCTGCCGTGACTGAGAGGGCCCTCTCCGCCCCCTGCGGGGGCACCTCTCCCATAGGGAGAGGCAAGGCGCACTGCGGCGCAATCCTTAATCAGATAAATCCTTCTTTTCTGTATACCAACACACCGCCCTTTCCGGTTGGGAAAGGGCGGTGTGTTGGTTCGGATTTCTTACATCTTCTCCGGGGCGGAGAAGCCCAGAATGCCGATGCAGGTTTCGAGAATGTCCTTGGAAAGCCCGATGAGGGAAATGTAGCCTGCCTTCAGGCCCTCATCTTCCTCGCTGAGGATCCGGGTTTCGTGGTAGAATTTGTTCACGCAGCCGGACAGCTCATAGATGTAGGCACAGATCAGGTTGGGGCAGGAGGTTTTCTGGGCCTGCTCCAGAGTGGGCCCCAGCTTGGTGACGGAGAGCATCAGATCCTTGGCGCAGTCGTTGGCGGGGACCTGGATGGGAAGACCTTCCCAGGCGCCGTACCGGGTCAGAATGCTCTTGATCCGGACGATGGTGTAGAGAATGTAGGGGCCGGTGTTGCCCTCAAAGGCGGCAAACCGCTCCATATCAAAGTTGTAGTCCTTGGTGGGCTGATTGCTCAGGTCGCCGTACTTCAGGGCGGCCATGGCGATCTTGGCTGTGGTGGCCTCCACCTCGCTGTCGTCCACGATCTTGTTTTCCACGACCTTGGCTCTGACAAAATCGGTCATGTCGGAAATCAGGGCTTCCAGCCGCAGCACGCCGCCGTCCCGGGTCTTAAAGGGCTTGCCGTCCTTGCCATTCATGGTGCCGAAGCCCACATGCTCCAGCTCGGTTTCGGGAGGAACAATGCCTGCCTTCCGGGCGGCCCGGAAGACCTGCTCAAAGTGCAGATTCTGCCGCTTGTCGGTGACATAGAGGACCTTGTCCGGGTGCCAGTCCCGGGTGCGCTGCACCAGGGTGGCCAGGTCCGTGGTGGCGTAGATGGAGGAGCCGTCGGACTTCACCAGGATGCAGGGGGGAATTTCCTTTTTGTCGCCTTCCTCGGCCACGGGAATGACCCAGGCGCCCTGGGACTGGACGGCGATGCCTCTGGCCTTCAGATCCTCCACCATGGCGGGGATGTAGGGGTCGGCGTCGCTTTCGCCCAGCCATTTTTCAAAGTGGACATCCAGATTGTCGTAGTTCTTCCGCAGATCCGCAACGGACACATTCATAATGTGCTGCCACAGCGCCCGGTAGCCCCGGCGGCCCTGCTGCAGCTCCAGGGTTGCCTGGTGGGCCTTGTGGGAGAATTCCGGGTCAGACTTCTTGGCGGAGGCGGTGGGGTAGATCTCTTCCAGATCCGTGACGGTGAAGGGGGCCTCTGTGGGATAGTCCCCGGTATAATCGGGATCAAAATAGGGAAGCTCCGGCTCACGCTCACTGAGCTCCGCGATGATGAGACCCATTTGCAATCCCCAGTCTCCCAGGTGGACATCACCGATGGTGTTCCAGCCCAGGAAGCGGTAGAGCCGTTTCAGGCTTTCTCCGATGATGGCGGGGCGCAGGTGGCCGATGTGCAGAGGCTTGGCCACATTGGCGCCGCCGTAGTCCACTACAATGGTTTTGCCCGCGCCGGACATGGCAACGCCGAATTTTTTCGCGGTGCGCATCTGTTCCAGGTAGCCCTGCAGGAAGCTGCCGGAGAGCTTCAGGTTGATAAAGCCCGGCATAACCGCCTCCACCAGGCTGTAGTCCTGGGCGTTCAGCTGCTCCACCACTGCCTTGGCGATCTGAATGGGGGCGCATTTGTACTGCTTGGCGGCGGACAGAGCGCCGTTGCACTGATATTCGCACAGGTCAGGCCGGTTGGATACGGTGACCCGGCCATAGGCGGGATCATAGCCCGCGGCCTCAAAGGCCTGCTGCATTTTCTGTGTAATAATATCCAGAATCTTTTCCATGAAGATACTCCTTTAGCCTTGCTTCTGCTGGGCGACCCATTCCAGGTAGTCGTCGTAGGTGCCGTAGCGGTCCACAATGGTGCCGTCGGGCTGGAAGGCAATCACCCGGTTACAGGTAGAGGTCAGCATTTCGTGGTCGTGGGAGGCCAGCAGCACCACGCCCGTAAAGGCTTCCAGCCCCTTGTTCACCGCCTGGATGGATTCCATGTCCAGGTGGTTGGTGGGCTGGTCCAGCAGCACCACGTTGGCGCCACTGAGCATCATTTTGCTCAGCATACAGCGGACCTTTTCGCCGCCGGACAGAACGTTTACATGCTTGAATACATCTTCGTTGGAGAAGAGCATCCGGCCCAGGAAGCCCCGGAGGTACACATCGTCCTTCTTGGCGGAGTACTGCCGCAGCCAGTCCACCAGCTCCATCTCATTGCCCTCGAAGTATTCGCTGTTGTCCT
Organism: Faecousia sp.; assembly: GCA_034099845.1. Taxonomy (GTDB): domain Bacteria; phylum Bacillota; class Clostridia; order Oscillospirales; family Oscillospiraceae; genus Faecousia. Next base: position 358 of record JAXEMQ010000047.1, on the reverse strand, counting down.
TGGGCAGGTAGCTGCGGATGGTGGAAACGCCCCATTTGACGCTGCCTTCGTCCGGCTCCAGCTCTCCCATCAGCACCTTAAAGAGGGCGGTCTGAGCCAGCTCGTTTTCACCCACAAAGGCAATCTTGTCGGTGCGGCCCACGGAGAAGTAGACCTTGTCCAGCAGCTTTACCCCGTCCACGGTGACGGACACATCCTTTACGGTGAGCACGTCCTTGCCCAGCTCCCGCTCCGGCATAAAGCCCACAAAGGGATAGCGCCGGGTGGAGGAGGGCATCTCTTCCACGGTCAGCTTGTCCAGCAGCTTTCTTCTGGCGGTGGCCTGCTTGGCCTTGGCCTTGTTGGCGGAGAACCGCTG
>JAXEMQ010000266.1:0-6590 GCA_034099845.1 Faecousia sp. | reverse complement strand
CAGGCCCAGCTCTTCCCGGGCCAACTGGTATTTGTTTTTGTTCTGCTTCACCGATGCTCTGCCCATATTGGCCTCCTTAGGCGAAATACTGTCCGGCTTCCGCCAGAATGCTTGTTTCGATTGCGGCAGCCGCCTGAGCGTCCTCCGCAGTGACGGAGAGATACAGCTTCAGCTTGGGCTCCGTTCCTGAGGGCCGCACCACCAGAGAGCAGCCGCCCTCCAGCAGGAATTTCAGCACATCGGACTTGGGCAGGCCATCCAGCCCAAGGCTGTAGTCCAGCACCTTTTCCACCCGCAGCCCGCCGAAGGATTGGATTCCCTGGCGGAACAAGGCCATGATGCGCTGCATTTTGGCAAAGCCCGCGCTTCCTTCAAATTGGAAAGAATGGAGGGTATTGCGGCAATAGCCATATTCTTTGTAGAGCTCCTGCAGTTTATCCGTCAGGCGAATGCCCCGGGTGGCGTAGTAGCTGAACATCTCACAGATCATATAGGCGCCGCCTACCCCGTCCTTATCCCGGACATAGGTGCCGGTCAGGTAGCCATAGCTCTCTTCAAAGCCGAAGACATAGCGTTCTTTCTGCCCCTGGTTTTCCAGAAGGCCAATCTGCTCACCGATGAACTTGAAGCCTGTCAGCACATTGCGGGTTTCCAGACCATAACGGGCAGCAATCCGCTCCGCCAGATCCATGGTGACAATGGTCTTGACCATCACCGGCTTTTCCGGCATTTTGCCGTGCTTCACCCTCTGGGAGCAGATGTAATCCAGCAGCAGTATTCCGGTCTCGTTGCCGGAAAGGAGTACATATGCCCCTTCTTCGTTTTTGACGGCAATGCCCACCCGGTCGCAGTCCGGGTCGGTGGCCAGCAGCAGGTCGGCGTTGTTCTCCCGGGCATAGCGCAGGCCCAGCTCCATGGCCTCCCGAATCTCCGGGTTGGGATAGGGGCAGGTGGGGAAATTGCCGTCCGGCTCCGCCTGCTCCGCCACCACCGTCACATTGGTGTAGCCCATTTCGGAAAGGGTCCGCAGCACCGGCCATCTTCCCGCGCCGTTCAGGGGAGAATAGACGATTGCCGTATCCTTGTTCACTTCCTCACCGAAGAGGACCGACTGGGCTTTCACATTCTCCACGAAGGCGGTGTAGGTTTCCTCCGGTATGTAGGAGATCCCGCCCTTTTCCAGGTATTCCTCAAAGGAACCGGTATGCACATCCCGGAAAATATCCAGTTTTTCAATCTCCGCCAGCACCTGAGCAGCCGCCTGGGTGGTGATCTGGCAGCCATCGGCGCCGTAAACCTTGTAGCCGTTATACTTGCTGGGGTTGTGGGAGGCGGTGATCATCACGCCCGCGTCCGCCCCCAGGTGCCGCACGGCGAAGGACACCGTAGGCACCGGCATCAGCCGGGGCCAAATGGAAACCTTTACCCCATTTGCCGCAAATACACCGGCCGCCACACGGGCGAACACATCGCTTTTGATGCGGCTGTCATAGCCGATGCAAACGCTGGGCTGTTCCATCTGCTTGTTGAGATAATCCGCCAGGCCCTGGGTGGCCTTTGCCACCGTGTAGATGTTCATCCGGTTGGTTCCGGCGCCGATCACACCCCGCAGGCCGCCGGTTCCGAAGGCCAGGTCCCGGTAAAACGCGTCCTCCGTCTGCTCCCGGGTCATTGCGCAAAGGGCGTCCTTTGTTTCGGCATCCATTCCCGGCCAGGAAAGCCAGCGGTTGTATTCCTGTAAAAAGTCCATAGTTTACCCCCGAATGTCCAAGAAAGAAATTTGACCGTGAATGCGGAGCTCTTCCGAATCCGCCGGAACAAACAGGCAGTCCCCCCGGCAGATGTCCAGGCTCTCCCCGGCAAACCGGACGGTTCCGCAGCCCCGAACGCACAGCAGCACACGAAAGCTGCATGCATCTGCCCGATAGGTGACCATCTGGCGGCGGTCCGTATTGACCATCAGACGGTATACCTCAAAATACCGGCAGCGGCACAGAAGCTCCCGGGCCGCGCCCGGGCTGTAGCGAAGCACCCGCATGGGCTGCCGGGGTTCCGGCGCCGCGCAAAGATCCGCCACCTCCAACGCCTTTTCCAGGTGCAGCGGCCGCTTTTGCCCGTTCTGATCCACCCGGTCGTAGTCGTAAAGCCGGTAGGTCAGATTGCTGCTTTCCTGGATTTCCGCCACCAGGGCCCCGGCGCCCAGGGCATGAATGGTGCCCGCCTCCACGAAAAACACATCATCCGGCCGGACCGGCACCCGCTGCAGATACCTGGGAAGGGTCCCGTCCCCGGCTGCCCGGCGGACCGTTTCGGCATCCAGATCTCGGCGCAGTCCATAGATCAGGGAGGCATCCCGGGCCGCGTCCAGCACATACCACATTTCCGTTTTGCCCCGCTGACCCTGTTCCCTGGAGAAGGCATAGTCATCCGTGGGATGGACCTGGATGGACAGGTCCTGTTTGGCGTCGATGAGCTTTACGAGAATGGGCAGCCCACCGTCTTTTTCCGGGTGGGTGCCCAGAAAATCGGGATTTTGGCGCAGCACATCCCCCAGACTCTGCCCGGCGTATGCCCCGCTGGCAACCACAGAGGGTCCATCCGGGTGGGTGGAGCACTCCCAGGTTTCCGCCAGGGGGGTAAGGGGCAAGTCCTTCGCGAAATCCGTTTTCAGCCGGTTCCCGCCCCAGAGATAGTCCTTCCCGGCAGGGGCCAGGAGGAATGGTTTACGCTTCATAAGCATCCCGTTCCAGCACAAATTTCTCTTTGTCGTCCACGCTGATGTCCTTGCCCAGCTGGACCTCCATCAGCTTCAGCTCCGTCAGGGCAATGACGGTATGTCGGGTTCCCGCGGCCATGGTTACCACATCACCGGCGGACACCTGGTTCTCCATACCGTCCACAATGGTCTTGCCCCGGCCGGAAATCACCACCCACACCTCGTCACGATGCCGGTGGCTGTGGTAATTCATGCTGTGTCCGGCATTCAGGGTTACCTTGATGGTCATGCTCTCCGATTCCACATCCAGCACCCGGAAGGAGCCCCAGCTTTTCTCCGCAAACATGACCTGCTGGTCCATGGCGTCCACAAAGGGCTTGATGTAGCTGGACTGCTCCTTATCGGAAACCAGAATGCCGTTGGCGGAGGCGGAAATCACCACATCATGAAGGCCCATGGCCAGCACCGGCATATCGGTCTCATTGATGATGTTCACGCCCCGGCAGGTCTCATTCATGGTGCCCTTGCCTACAACCGCCTCTTCCATGGCCTCCGTCAGGGTGTTCCAGGTGCCCAGGTCCATCCAGCGGCCGGCAAAGCGCATCACCTGGATATTGGGCTCGTGCTCCACCACCGCGTAGTCAAAGGAGATTTTGGTCAGGGTTTCATACTTGTCGAACAGGTCCTGATAGTCCGTAAAATCAATGAACGCATGGGCCCGGTCCAGCACATAGCGGAGCTTATAGGCAAATACGCCGCCGTTCCAAAGAGCGCCCTGGGAGATATAGCCCTCGGCAACCGCCGCGGTGGGCTTTTCCTTGAAGGTGCGGACCCTGGCAACAGGCCCTTCCCCCTCCGGGAGGATGTAGCCGTACTTTTCACTGGGATAGGTGGGCTCAATGCCCATCAGCACCAGGTTGGCCTCCCCCTGATCCGCCTGCCGGGAAAGGTCCTTCAGCGCCTCAAAATAGTCGTCATCCACATAGGGATCCACCGGGCAGACCACCACGGATTCGTCCGCGGAAACGCCCATCACGTCCACAAGATAGCTGGTTGCCAGGGCAATGGCCGGAAAGGTATCCCGGCGGAAGGGCTCCACGGATATGCCCACTTCCCTGCCCAGCTGATTGTGGATCAGGGAAACCTGGGTTTTGGAGGTGGCAATGGTCACCTTGGCCTGGGGATCCACACGCTTGATCTGGCGGAAAACCCGCTGCACCATGGATTCGTAGCCGCCTTCCCCATCCTTAAAAATCTTGATAAACTGTTTGGAGCGAATGTCATTACTCAGAGGCCACAGCCGCTTGCCGGAGCCGCCGGACAGCAATACCAGATTCATACTTTCTCCTTTACCGTTCCGCCCGCATGGGGTTGTGCAGAAAATCCTCGTAGGACAGGCGAATGCCCTCTTCCAGCTCGGTCTTGTAGGTCCAGCCCAGAGCCGCTGCCTTGCTCACATCCAGCAGCTTTCTGGGAGTTCCGTTGGGCTTACTCGTATCCCACTTGATCTTACCGGTGTAGCCAACCACTTTCGCCACCAGCTCGGTAAGCTCTTTGATGGTCAGCTCCTTGCCCGTACCGGCGTTGACGGTCTCGTTTCCGGAGTAGTGGTTCATCAGGAATACACACAGATTGGCAAGATCGTCCACATACAGGAATTCCCGCAGGGGACTGCCGTCACCCCAGCAGGTGACCTCCGTCTTCCCCTCCACCTTGGCCTCGTGGAACCGGCGGATCAGCGCCGGGAGCACATGGGAATGGGTGGGGTGGTAATTGTCGTTGGGTCCATAGAGATTGGTGGGCATTACGCTGATGTAATCCGTGCCATACTGCCGGTTCAGGAACTCACAGTACTTGAGACCGGAGATTTTCGCCAACGCGTATGCCTCGTTGGTTTTCTCCAGCTCGGAGGTCAGCAGGCAGCTTTCCTTCATGGGCTGGGGGGCCAGGCGGGGATAGATGCAGGAGGAGCCGAGAAACTCCAGCTTCCTGCAACCGTTGCGCCAGGCGGCATGGATCACGTTCATTTCCAGAATCATGTTGTCGTACATAAAATCCGCCAGGGCATTCTGGTTGGCCACAATGCCGCCCACCTTGGCGGCAGCCAGGAATACATACTCCGGCTTTTCCGCTTCGAAAAAGGCTTCCACCTGATCCTGCCGGGTAAGGTCCAGCTCCTTATGGGTACGGGTAATGATGTTGCTGTAGCCCTGCCGCTGCAATTCTCTGACAATGGCGGAGCCCACCATGCCCCGGTGGCCCGCCACATAGATTTTCGCGTTTTTTTCCATCATTTTGCCGCCTCCAGCATTGCCTTTTCTTTCCTGGCCAGTTCACGGTCATGCTTTGCCATGATTTCCACCAGCTGTGCATAGCTGGTCTTCTGGGGATTCCAGCCCAGAACGGTCTTGGCTTTGGTGGGGTCTCCCCACAGATTGTCCACATCCGTGGGACGGAACCACTGGGGATTCACGGATACCAGCAGCTTTCCGGTTTCGGCATCGTACCCTTTTTCGTCAATGCCGCTGCCCTCCCAGCGGATTCGCATGCCGTTGGCCGCAAAGGCCTTTTCGGTAAAGTCCCGGACCGTATGCTGCTCGCCGGTGGCAATCACAAAATCCTCCGGCTTTTCCTGCTGCATAATCAGCCACATACACTCCACATAATCCTTGGCATAGCCCCAGTCCCGGAGAGAATCCATGTTGCCCAGCTCCAGATGGTCCTGGAGCCCCTCGGCAATCCGGCCCGCAGCCAGCGTAATCTTCCGGGTGACAAAGTTTTCACCCCGGCGCTCGGACTCATGATTGAAGAGAATGCCGTTGACGGCAAACATTCCGTAGGCCTCCCGGTACTCCTTTACAATCCAGAAGCCGTACTGCTTGGCCACGGCATAGGGAGAATAGGGATGGAAGGGTGTGGTTTCCCGCTGGGGGACCTCCTCCACCTTGCCGAAAAGCTCGGAGGTAGACGCCTGATAGACTCTGGTTTTTCTGGTCAGTCCCAGGATCCGGCAGGCTTCCAGAATCCGCAGAACCCCCAGGGCATCCACATCACCGGAATACTCCGGCACATCAAAGGAAACCTGCACATGGCTCTGGGCCGCCAGGTTGTAAATCTCATCGGGCTGCACCTGGCCAATGATGCGAATCAGGCTGGAAGAATCCGTCAGATCCCCGTCGTGGAGCTTGATTTTGCCCATGAGATGGTCGATTCTTGCGGTATTGGAGATGGAGGCCCGGCGGGTAATGCCATGGACTTCATAGCCCTTTTCCAGAAGAAACTCCGCAAGATAAGACCCATCCTGACCGGTAATGCCGGTAATCAGCGCAACTTTTGACATATTGTAACCTCAACTTTCTGAATAACAGCGGCAGGTCTGCTGCCGGGAAATTTACACTCATACAGAGTAAAGTATATCATATCTTTCCCTGAAAGTACAGCAAAAAGGCAGAAAAAAGGACTGCTCCCCCATTTGGGGAAGCAGTCCGACGGTTTTCACTGTTCCAAAGCGGTTTCCAGAAGGATCAGCAGCTCCAATACACTGTGGAAGGTGGTGGCCTTCGGATCCCCCGGACGGCGGAACCGTCCCTGCCAGCTGTAATTCTGGCGGAAGAGAATTTCCAGTTCCACATCCGGCGTTTCCGCCCGGCACCCCGGCTGCGTATCCGGAAGCGTTTCGTGGAGGTCCATCAGTTCCTCCAGCACCAGAACCATTTTGGACAGACTGGAAAACGGAATCGGCTCCGGGATTCCCCTCCCGGTAACAGACCCGCTCCATACCCCGCTGTCCTGTTTCTTCAGAAAAATATGAAAGAGCGCCCCATTGGATGGCGTCTGTCTGCATTCTTTCAAGGTCCAATCCTCCCGCTCTCAG
>JAXEMQ010000037.1:0-5993 GCA_034099845.1 Faecousia sp. | reverse complement strand
ACTTTCCGCCGGCCGTCCAGAACGAAGGCCCCGGCGGCCATGGCGCAGAAGAAGGTCATGCCCAAGATCATCAGCTCAATGGGCCGGTTGTCTCCGGTGGCCGCGGTGACGGCGGGATCGCTGACGGTATATTTGACGGCCAGGTCTGCTACCGCTACATTATTGTTGACATCCAGAATCTGAACGCTGGCCTGATAGTAGCCTGCCTTAGGCGTAAAGCCGGCGGGATCGATGGGATCGTAGCCGCTGCCGGTGGCGGAATACTTGTATACCGGTTCGGAAATCTTAAGTCCCTCCGGAAGTCTGGGGAGGGGCAGGCTGGCGGCCCTGGTACTCAAAAGAGCCACGGCGGGCTTCTCTGTGGTTTCCACCGTGAGCTTGGCGCTGAACACATTCCCCGGCAGGGTCACGTCCGAGGCGGTGAGGGAAACGTCCACCTGCATGGGGGAATCGCAATCCGGGCCGGTGCAGGAAATGGTGGTGCTTGCCTCCTTGGTGCCCAGGCCGTCAATGGGAGTGGACTTCCACTGGTGGGTGTGGGCAGGCACTGAGGACGTAAAGCTGGACCCAGTATCCTCTTCAATGTGAACCGTAACGGAAGTTTCGGTTATGGCTGATGTGCTGAGCAAATAGCCGCATCCGTTGCTATTCTCGGTCCAGTTGTCACCCACAAAAACGGTTACCCCAGAGGACCGGGCCAGAATTGTACCATAGGCAATATGCACGCCGTCTTTTGTCAATTCAAATATCTCAACCTGAGATGCGGGGATGTTGTACTCAGTTGCAACGCTTTGGATAATCGCTGTAAAATACTTTCCCGCTCCGGAAGGGGGTACGCCGGTACCCTGCGAAGTCAGAACCCAGTTGGCTTCGGGAGCATAGCTTCCCACGGAAGCCGTCGGACCCTTCATCGGCGCTTGAATACCGGATGCGATTAAGGAGCCGCCCTTTTTCGGAAACGCCGGGTCTCTCTGGCAATCGTAGGCATGGGTAAAAGAATAGACCGAGTCCGCGGATGCCGGTACTGCGCCGGCCTGAAGCAGTCCCACCGCCAGCAACAGGCTCAGCAGCAGCGACAGCGCTCTTGTTGTTCCAATCCATTTATGCGTCATAACAAATTCCTCGCTTTCCACCCGAAAGGTGTTTTCTGTGCGCAATCCGGAACCGGCAATTGCCGTCCGGTCCATGCCCTTTTCTGCAAGGACATGGTGTAATTGTAGCATAAAAAACCCGGGGGAGAGGATTGCTGCGCGAAATGTCTGTTTTTCGACCTGAAATGCAGACACCGGCCCGATCGTCAGGCCGAAAAACGGATCGGGGCGAAATCAGCGGGCCTTAGAAGCCGGCAGACCGATGACCGGCACCAGGCTGACCAGCAGCACCAGGCTCAGGAGCATCGACAGCAGCCGCTTATGGCCATTTTCTAAGAATTTCATAACCATTCTTTCTTTCTATGAAAGACTTACACAACTATATCACGAAGCGGGAAATTTTGCAATGGTCTGCGGGCGTTTTGAAAAAGACAGGGGAGCTGTTAAAAAAGTCCCCCAACACAGTAGCCGGTGTCGAATGTCACTGGCTACAAAAAAGCATAAAAAACGGCTGCAGCCGTTTTGTAGTATCATAAAGTTGCGAAACATAATGAAAACGAGAGGGAGCCTTTGGACTGATAAAGAACGACTTTAGAACCTGACAACCGGGAAAAGGAATGCGCGGATAGAGCTGCTGTTTCTGGCGCTGGGGTTCAATCTCAAAAAGCGATGAATGAAGCAGTAAAAAAGAAGGCTTGAAACCCATTATTCCAAGAAAAAATTTCATAGCAAACAACACGCCGGAAAATCCACAGCCTGACCGTGAAAAGCTTCCCGGTCAGCTTTGCTAAGCGCAAATCAACCACAGGCTGTTCTTTTACCCCATAGACACAACAGGAAACTGCCACGGAAGGCAAAAAGAGGACTGCTGCAAAACTCACGTTTTGCAACAGTCCCTTGGCCGCTCGGCGGCATAAAACAGGGTTTCGGCGGTGTCGCTCAATTCGCCCAGGGCCTTGAACCAGAGCTGAGCGTGCTCCTTTTCCGATTGGAATGCTCAGCGGTGTCCGCCGCAGGAATGCCCGCTGCCGCAGCCCTGGCTGCCGCAGCTGTGGTCTTCACCGTGATGGGCATGGTGATTGCACATGACGTTGGGATTGTAGGAAAGCTGCCCTGCCAGCAGAGCGGCAACCGCGTCATCCGCCCTTCCGGACACGCCGCCGTAGAGCCGGATCCCGGCAGAGGCCAGTGCCGCCTGGGCACCGCCGCCGATTCCGCCGCAGATCAGAATGTCGGCGTTCAGGGCGGTGAGCACCCCTGCCAGCGCGCCGTGTCCGCTGCCGTTGGTGCTGACCACCTCGGAAGCGATGACCTTTCCGTCCGCCGTATCATAGACCTTAAACTGTTCGGTGTGTCCAAAATGCTGGAAGATATTTCCGTTATCGTAGGTGACTGCAATTCTCATAATCTGTTCTCCTTTCGGCTTTTTGTATTGCTGATGGTACTGCTGCTTGAAGCATGCCAGACCGCAGGCACTGCTTTGTCCGGTGCAAAGGCGGAAATCGCCGCCTTCAATGCGGAGGGGACGCCCGTCCACAATGCAATCCGCGATTTTCTTCCGGGCATTTTCATAGATTCTCTGGACCGTGGTGCGGGCAATCTGCATGAACGCGGCGCATTGCTCCTGATTGTACCCCTCCTTGTCGATCAGCCGGATGGTTTCGTATTCGTCTACGGCCAGAATAACCGGCTTTGTTTCGGCAGGCGGATCCTGAGGAACAAAGCAAAGTGTCTGCGGGAAATGGCATACCTTCCTGTACTTCATTGGCCGCGGCATGGGCATCCTCCTTTCCGGATCATTTCTATGGCAACACCGCTTAGGTGGGAACTGCGGGCTTCGGCGGATCTTTTGCCCCAATCGTGCAGTATGAAAAATGGGAAATACATCCAGCATTCCCGCGTTTTTCATACTTTCGCTTGAGCCAAAATCTCTCGCCGAATCTCCTTGCCCCATTATGCGGTGCTGCCCTATCTTTATTATATCTTGTTTTGGGCATATGTCAATTATCTATATTGACATATGCCGTACCTGGGAATATAATTTTATCAAAGGAAGAGATTGACGCAGGAGCCACGGGCAGGACAGGCTGCGTCCGCGCTCTATCCCTGTATATCAGAGAAAGGAGACTGCAGGCTTTTGCATAGAAATCCTGCATGGAAACGAATATGGAAATGGTGCTGTTGACGGCCCTGGGTGTGGGCGGCGCAACGATTTTCGGAAGCCTGATGGGCTTTGTCTTTCGGAACATCTCTCACAAATTCTCCGATATTGTGCTGGCCTTTGCCGCGGGGGTTATGCTTTCCGCGGCGGTGCTGGGACTGATTCTGCCGTCCCTCGATTACGGCGGAAGGTTCGGCATTCCGGTTACCGTCGCCGGCATCTTTACCGGTGCGGTGTGCCTGAACTTCATTGATAAGCTGGTGCCCCATCTGCACAGGCTGATGGGAACCGATACGGAGGCCCACCGCAACACGAGCCTGAACAAGGTGCTGCTGTTTGTCACCGCCATCGCCATTCACAATCTGCCGGAGGGCATTGCCGCCGGTGTCAGCTTCGGAAGTGAGGATACTGCCCAGGCGCTGATGATCGCCTTCGGCATTGCCCTGCAGAACATTCCGGAGGGAATGGTGATCATTGCCCCCATGCTGGCAGCAGGCGTGTCGCCGGGAAAAACCTTTGTATGCGCCATGGTTACGGGCCTGATTGAGGTGGCGGGCACCCTGCTGGGATACTGGGCAGTCAGTCTTGCTTCGGCAATTCTTCCCTTTGCCCTGGCTTTCGCGGGGGGAACCATGCTCTACGTCATCAGTGACGAAATGATTCCCGAGACCCATGCCCACGGAAGTGAAACCGGCGCGACCTATGCCCTGCTTGCGGGCTTCTGCGTTATGCTGATCAGCGACTTCCTGCTGGGTTGAGGACGGTCCATAGGGAAGGCCTGAACCGCGTGGAGGATCCACTTATCCGAATTTCTGAAAATTGCGCCGTACTGTGTTGACAAGGAGCCTGTACCCATTCAGCCCGGATACGGAAAGCGGGTTTCCGCTCTGGTGTGCGCCATGGCAAAGTGGTGCCGCGTTCTAAAGCCCTGAGAAGGTGCGCTTCTTAGGGCTTTGAGCTTGTCGAAAACCCTTGTATCCATATGAACGATCGTTATACTCCCGGGCCACATCTGCCATGGCGCTGTACCGGCATGGGATTCCCTATGATCCGTCCCTGACCCTGGTTGGCAACTGGGAGAGAGACTGCGGCTATGCGTTGGGGGAGCAGCTGATTCAGGCTGGGGCCACCGCTATTTTTGCCCACAATGACCTGATGGCGATGGGCGTGCTGGATTACTGTAATGCCAACGGTATCAATGTAGGGAAAGACCTTCGACTGATTGGCTTTGACAACCGGGAGATCACGTCAGTGTGCCGACCCCAGCTTTCCACTGTGGCACCTCCCCTTTTTGAAATCGGACAAACCGCTGCGCGGGAACTGTTCGGCATTCTTGCTGGTAAGGAGCCGCAGCAGCACACGATCATGCTGGACTGCACCGTCATCGAACGGGAGTCCACACACGGAACGGAGGAAACACCATGAAAGCGACCATCTCCATTTCTCCCGCAAATCAAATCGCCCCCATTGATGACCGAATCTACAGCTCCTTCATTGAGCATATGGGACGCGCCGTCTACACCGGCATCTATGAACCGGGACATCCCAAGGCGGATGGGCATGGACTTCGACAGGATGTGCTTGACCTGATTGCACCCCTGAATCTGCCGCTGATTCGGTATCCCGGCGGTAATTTCCTTTCCGGCTATCGCTGGGAGGATGGCGTCGGACCAAAGGAGCAGCGTCCTGTCCGGCTGGATCTGGCGTGGCAGGCACTGGAGCCAAACGAATTCGGTACAGATGAATTTATGGATTTCTGCAAAACGGCGGGAACCGCTCCCATGATGGGCGTGAACCTGGGCACCAGGGGGCCACAGGATGCGGCAAATCTGGTGGAATACTGCAATTTCCCTGGCGGCACCTATTATAGTGATATGCGCCGGAAAAATGGTCACGAAGCGCCATATGGAATCAAGCTCTGGTGTCTCGGCAACGAGATGGACGGCCCGTGGCAGATCTGCGCCAAGACTGCGGAGGAATATGCCGCCATCGCCCGGGAAAGCGCAAAAATGATGCGGCTGGTTGACCCCTCCATTGAGTTGGTGGCCTGCGGAAGTTCGTTCCGCACCATGCCCACCTTCGGAAGCTGGGAGCGTACCGTGCTCCGGGGCTGCTGGGAGCAGGTCGATTACCTGTCTCTGCACCAGTATTATCAGTGTAACGACGGAGACCTCCCCACCTTCCTTGCCAGGAGCACAGAAATGGATGGATTCATCAAAGAGGTATCCGCTATCTGTCAGGAGATCAAGGCGGAGAAGAACTCTGATAAGGATGTGTACCTATCCTTTGATGAATGGAACGTGTGGTATCACTGGCAGCTGGAAAAGAGAGAGTCCCCGCTGTGGACGGTTGGCCGCAGGGTTGAGGAAGAAGCTTTCAATTTTGCCGATGCCCTGCTGGTGGGCTGTATGATGAATACGCTGATCAATAACGCGGATACCGTCAAAATTGCCTGCCTTGCCCAGCTGGTCAATGCCCTCGCCGCCATTATGACCGAGCCGGGCGGCGCAGCCTGGGCACAGACCATTTATTACCCCTTTGCATATGCCTCCCGGAACGGACGGGGAACCGCATTGAAAGCAGACGTTCATTGCGAGACCTATGCCTGCGCCATTGGTGAGAACGTTCCCTATCTGGACGTTTCCGCTGTGCTGTCCCAGGATGGGCATACGGTAACCCTGATTGTTGTCTACCGAATCCCGTGTGACAGTTCGCAATGTCAGTACCACATGACCGAGCAG
>JAXEMQ010000241.1:0-2426 GCA_034099845.1 Faecousia sp. | reverse complement strand
CGGCAACCTGAACGACAATTCCGGCACCGGCGTTGCTTTCACCCGTGATCCCGCCACCGGCGAGAAGAAGCTGATGGGCGAGTTCCTGACCAACGCCCAGGGCGAAGACGTGGTGGCCGGTGTCCGTACCCCCATGCCCATCGCCCAGATGGCGGATAAGTTCCCCGAGGCTTTCGAGCAGTTCACCAAGGTCTGCGCGCTGCTGGAGGACCACTACCGGGATATGCAGGACATGGAGTTCACCGTTGAAAACGGCAAGCTCTATATGCTGCAGACCCGTAACGGCAAGCGTACCGCCAAGGCTGCCCTGAAGATTGCCTGCGATCTGCTGGACGAAGGCATGATCGACGAGAAGAAGGCCGTGGCCATGATCGATCCCCGGAACCTGGATACCCTGCTGCATCCCCAGTTCGATGCCAAGGCCCTGAAGGCGGCTACTCCCATCGGCCGCGGTCTGGGCGCTTCTCCCGGAGCTGCCTGCGGCAAGGTCGTCTTCTCCGCGGAAGATGCCGAAAGCTGGGCTGCCCGGGGTGAGAAGGTTGTTCTGGTCCGTCTGGAAACCTCTCCCGAAGACATTACCGGTATGAAGGCCGCTCAGGGCATCCTGACTGTCCGCGGCGGTATGACCTCTCACGCTGCCGTTGTTGCCCGCGGTATGGGTTCCTGCTGTGTTTCCGGCTGCGGCGACATCATTATGGACGAGGAGAACAAGAAGTTTACGCTGGCCGGCAAGACCTACCAGGAGGGCGACTTCATCTCCATTGACGGCTCCACCGGCAACATCTACGAGGGCGTGATTCCCACCGTGGATGCCGAGATCGCCGGCGAGTTCGGCCGCATCATGGCCCTGGCTGACAAGTACCGCACCATGAAGGTTCGTACCAATGCCGATACCCCCGCTGACGCCAAGAAGGCCCGTGAGCTGGGTGCCGAAGGCATCGGTCTGTGCCGTACCGAGCATATGTTCTTTGAGCCCGAGCGCATCGCCGCCTTCCGTGAGATGATCTGCTCCGACACCGTTGCCGAGCGGGAAGCCGCTCTGGATAAGATCCTGCCCTACCAGCAGGGTGACTTTGAAAAGCTCTATGAGGCTCTGGAAGGCATGCCCGTGTGCATCCGCTTCCTGGATCCCCCTCTGCACGAGTTTGTTCCCACCACGCAGCCCGAAATCGAGGCTCTGGCTGCTGCCCAGGGCAAGAGCGTGGAGTCCATCAAGGCCATTATCGCTTCTCTGCATGAGTTCAACCCCATGATGGGTCACCGCGGCTGCCGTCTGGCGGTTACCTATCCCGAAATCGCCAAGATGCAGACCCGCGCCGTTATCCGGGCTGCCATCAATGTCCAGAAGGCCCATCCCGAATGGAAGATCGAGCCGGAAATCATGATTCCCCTGGTTGGCGAGATCAAGGAGCTGGCTTATGTCAAGAAGACCGTTCTGGAGACTGCCGACGCTGAAATCGCCGCTGCCGGTGTGGAGCTGAAGTACGAAGTGGGCACCATGATCGAGATCCCCCGTGCCGCTCTGACTGCCGACGAGATTGCGAAGGAAGCAGAGTTCTTCTGCTTCGGCACCAACGACCTGACCCAGATGACCTTCGGCTTCTCCCGTGATGACGCGGGCAAGTTCCTGAACGCATACTACGAGGCCAAGATCTATGAGAACGATCCCTTTGCCAAGCTGGACCAGAACGGTGTTGGCAAGCTGATGAGCCTGGCTATGGAACTGGGCAAGAAGAGCCGTCCCGGCCTGCACTGCGGCATCTGCGGTGAGCACGGCGGTGATCCCGCCTCCGTTGAGTTCTGCAACACCCTGGGCCTGGATTATGTGTCCTGCAGCCCCTTCCGTGTGCCCATCGCCCGTCTGGCCGCCGCTCAGGCTGCCATCAAGCAGGAGGCCGAGAAGACCGCCGCTGCCGAAAAGGCAGAAGAGGACAAGGCTGCTGCCCGGGAGGCCGCCAAGGAAGCCGCCAAGGAAGCTGCCAAGGAGTTCGCTGAGAATGCCAAGGAAGCCGCCCATGTGGCTGCCGAGAGCGCCAAGGAGGTTGCCCATGTGGCTGCCGATACCCTGGCTGAGGTTGCCAAGGCCGGCCTGGCCGGTGCCAAGGCTGGTTTCGCGGAAGCAAAGAAGATCTTCAACGAGACCCGCGGCAATAAGTAACCGGTTTGTTTGTCCCATTTCCGGGGCCGTCCAGTAATGGGCGGCCCCGTTTTGCAGTTTTGAGAAAGGTTGTGAAGCCATGAAGTTAGGTGTTCTCGGCACAGGTTCCATTGCCCATACGGTGATCTCCGGCGTATGCCGGTTGGAGGAAATCCAGTGCACAGCCGTTGCTGCCAGAGATCTGGAAAGAGCCCGTTCCTTTGCCGGGGAATTCGGTTTCCGGCGGGCCTACGGCAGCTATCTGGAATTGGTGGAGGATCCGGAGGTG
>JAXEMQ010000217.1:0-10203 GCA_034099845.1 Faecousia sp. | reverse complement strand
CGGTCCACACCGGGGGCGGCACCGGCATGGGGGGGCGCGCCGTAGGTGAAGGCATTGTACATGGCGGGGAACTTGGCCTTGACATCCTCCTCGCCAAGGCCAACCATCTGGAAGGCCTTGACCATGATTTCGGGATCATGGTTCCGGACGGCGCCGGACGCGCACTCATAGCCGTTGCACACCAGGTCATACTGGTTGGCATTGATGGCCAGCAGCTTCTCGGTATCGCCCTCGGCATCCTCCAGGGCCTTAAGCCCGCCCTGGGGCATGGAGAAGGGATTGTGGCAGAATTCCAGCGCACCGGACTCCTCGCCAATCTCGTACATGGGGAAGTCCACAATCCAGCACAGGGCGTACTGCTCCTCGTCAAAGTGGCCGGGGACCCGCTTACCCAGCATGGTGCGGATGACGCCCGCCGTCTTCTGGGCAGCAGCCTTCTTTCCGGCAGCCATGCAGACGAAGGAACCGGGCTTCAGGCCCAGCTTTTCGGTCAGGGCAGGGGCACAATCGCCCAGGAACTTGGAGATGCCGCCGGTAAGGGCACCGGTTTCGTCCACCTTGAACCAGCAGGCCTTGTTGCCGGTCTGGACCTCTACGTCGGCCAGCAGCTTATCGATCCACTTTCTGGCCTGGGTGAAATTGTCCACCGCCACCGCCTTTACGGTAGCACCCTCAAAAGGTGTAAAGCCGCAGCCCTGGACAATGGCGGAAATGTCCTGAATCTCCAGGTCAATCCGCAGGTCGGGCTTATCGGAGCCATAGCGCTCCATGGCCTCGTTGAAGGGGATATGCCGCCAGGGCGCCTGGGCAACCCGCTTCCACTTGCCGTATTTCTCGTAAACCGGCTGCAGCACGGTTTCCAGGGTCTCCAGCACATCCTCCTGGGAGGCAAAGGCCATTTCCATATCCAGCTGGTAGAACTCGCCGGGGGTACGGTCCGCCCGGGCATCCTCATCCCGGAAGCAGGGCGCGATCTGGAAGTAGCGGTCAAAGCCGGAGGTCATCAGCAGCTGCTTGAACTGCTGGGGTGCCTGGGGCAGCGCATAGAACTTGCCGGGGTGATTCCGGGCAGGAACCAGATAGTCCCGGGCCCCCTCGGGGCTGGAAGAGGTCAGAATGGGGGTGGTGATCTCCAAAAAGCCCTGTTCCGTCATAAGCCGGCGCAGCTCGGCAACCACCTGGCAGCGCAGCACAATGTTGGACTTGACAGCGGGATTCCGCAGATCCAGGAAACGATACTTGAGCCGGGTATTCTCGTCTGCCTCCCGGCTCTTGTTGATCTCAAAGGGCAGCTGGTTGTGGACGCACTTGCCCAGAACCTCAATTTTTTCGGGAACCACTTCAATTTCGCCGGTGGGCAGCTTGGGATTCTTGCTCTCCCGCTCCCGGACGGTGCCGGTGACGGAGATGGTGGACTCCTTGTTGATGCCCTTGACGATCTTCATCATTTCCTCGGTTTCCACCACCACCTGGGTAGTGCCGTAGTAATCCCGCAGGACCAGGAACGCAAAGTTGGAACCAACCTCGCGGACATTTTCCAGCCAGCCAACAATGGTGACCTGCTTGCCCGCGTCCCCGAGCCGCAGCTCACCGCAGGTATTTGTTCTGGATTGCTTCATAAAAAAGCCTCTCTTGTTCTCTGAATTTCCGGCAAGCATGCCGTTTTATAATGAACGATGGTATTTTCTCACAAACCGGTCAAAATGTCAAGCAGGCAGGCCCTTTCCCTGCCGCTTGCCCCATTTCCGGTTCCTTCTAGGGTCAATTTTTCCCCGTCCCTTTTTTGAGCATTCCCAGCAGATAGAAGAAGGCTTCCAGCCGAAACAGTTTTGCCAGCAGTCCATAGAGCGCTCCGCCGGTTGCCACCTGCACCGCCAGCAGCGCAGCCCCGTTGAGGGGCAACCGTCCCACCGCCAGCACCACGGCGCCCATCAGAAGGCTGCAGCCCAGCGCCGGGAAAAGGTCCGCCAGCTGCTCCCTGCCGCGGTAACCCAGCAGCTTTCCGGTGTAATACAGGAAGCCGCAAAGGCTGACCACCGTGGAGATCAGCGCCCCCACCGCCACCAGCAGCACGGAGTGAAACAGGAATGTGGCGATCAGCACCGCCGCCAGGGCCACCGTGTTGATGGCCACCATGATTTTCAGGACCACATCACTGCGGCCAATGGCCAAAAGGGCCTGATGGCAGGCGGTTTCCAGGGGCCGGGTCAGATAAATCACGCAGAAAATCTGCAAAAACGGCATACAGGGCAGCCATTTGTCCGTTAAAATCAGCCGGATAAAGGTTTCCGATACCGCCCCAAACCCCACCAGCAGGGGGGCAAGCAGGAACACACCCACAGAAATGGACCTGCGCAGCATGGCTTTCAGCTGCGACAAATCCTCCTGACTGCGGGAATAGGCGGGCAGCATCACCTTGTTGATGGCCGCATTCAGATTGTTCACCAGCAGGGCCGGATATTTCTGACCCTGATCATAGAAGGCCAGATCCGCGGAGCCGAAGACCTTGCCCACCACCAGACTGCGGACATCCTCTTCCACGGTATACACCAGTTCCGTAGCCAGCACCTTCCAGCCAAAGGAGAAGATGGCTTTGGCATTCTTCCCGGAAAACCGGAGCCTGGGGAACCACTTTTCCACAAAGAACAGCACAATGGTATCCACCGTGGTGTTGGTCAGGTACTGGGCAACCAGTGCCCAGACACCGAAGCCCCGCCAGGCCAGCAAAATGCCCACAATTCCGGAGAGTACCGTACCGAAAAGGGTGGCCACAAAGAACCTCTTAAAGCTCATTTCCCGCTGGACCTTTGCCTGCTGGATGGTATTGATGGATGCCAGAGGCAGCCGCAGACCCATAACCCGGATGACGCTTTTCAGTACCGGCATCCGATAAAAGGCCGCAATGGCAGGCGCCGCCCAGAAAAGAAGGCCATACATCACCGCCGCGATCAGAAGACTGATGAGAAAAGCGGTATCATAATCCCGTTCGGAAATCTCTTTTTTCTGAACCAGGGCGCTCCCCATGCCGCTGGTGACAAACACATTGCACAGGGTAATGAGGACATTGACAATGGTGATTTCGCCGTAGTGGGTCGGGTCCAGGAGTCTTGCCAGGACAATGCCCACCACCGTTGTAACCAGCTGGGCCGTGATCCGTTCTCCGAAGGACCAGGCAAGGCCCGAGCCGATGCTACCTTTCTTTGACACAGTGTTGCTCCTTACGTCATTCAAGCAGTTCCCGGAAGGTTGCCCCCCTGTACCCCAATCGGACGGCACAGGCAAAAATGGATCTCAGCTCCCGGTAAAGGTTCCGGATGGCTGGTTCATCCCGGAAGGTGGGACTGCCGCCGGGCATCAGCTCCGAGGAATGGAGCATGAACATGACATAGTCCCGATTGTCTTCCCGGGCACCCCGTTCCAGCACACCCAGGCATTCTTTCAGATTGTTTCCGTTGGGCCGCAGCCACAGTTGGTTTCCCCGTTTCGCGTGGACCAGCGCCCGGGCAATGTTTTTGGGGGTGAGCCGGTCCGGCAGGTAAACCCGGTGGTCTTCATACACCGTTACAGGGTACTCCGTAATCCCTGTGCCCGGAATGACATAGGGCGTATCCGGGCTCTTCCGATAATCAGAGCCCCCGCTTTGCGGACTCCGGCCCGGGTGGGCCGACCAATCCAGCTTCGGCGTTACCGAGCAGTCTACCCGATAGCCGTATTTTTGAAGAAGCCGGAAATACCGGTCATCCGTAGCCCAACGGCCCGCCCGGTGGGAGACCGGAGGGAGACCCATTTTTTCCGTGATCAGCTCCGTCATAAAGCGGATCTTTTCCTCCATGGCCTCCTCGCTGTACTCAATCAGATAGGCCGCCCCGGGGGTACAGTCGGTGCGGGCCGGCAGCGTTTCCTCCATGGGCGGGCAGTTCCAGGCATGCAGGTGCATCCCGATTTCGCAGAGCCCCCGGTCCTGTTTTTCCCTGGCAAAGGCACAGAAGCGGGGATCCTGAAGCATTTCGTAATTGCTCAGGTAAACGGGCTTCATGCCGTATTCTTCGCAAAGGCTCTGAAAAGGGGGCAGAAACCGGGTGTTTTCCGTGCCGATGGGCTGACCTTCCCGCCAGGCCCACAGGTTATCCCCTTCCGTATCGATGGTGATGATCAGATTTTTATGTTCCATGCAGCAGTCCTTCGTATGCCTCTATCAGTCTCAGAATCACATTTTGAATATCAAAGAGGGCCAGCTCCCTGGGCGCCGGGTTTTCTATGTTCCCGTTTACAATAGCCTCTGCCCAAGCTTCATCCGGCTCCTCCAGGCCCACGGACACGGCCTGCCGGGTGCACAGCACATCCTCCGGCACCGCCCGGGATACCACGCAACGCACCCCCTGGGCCTGGGCTTCCACCGCCGCCAAGCCGAAGGACTCGGATTTGGAGGGCAGCACAAAACAGTCCAGGGCCGCCAGGATGGCGTCCGCGTCCGAACGAATTCCCGGGAAAAACACCGCTTCCCCAAATCCGTATTGGGCCGCCAGCGCCTTCAGCTTTTCCATTCTGCCCTCCGCGTCACCGCCTACAATCAGCAGCAGCGCATCGGGCCGTTTTTCTTTAACCTTTCCAAAAATCGCCAGCAGCCGTTCGTGATTTTTCACTTCATGCAGGCGGCCCAGGGTACCCACCAGAAAGCCCTCCCCGGGGATTCCCAGGTGTGTGCTCAGCTCTTCCCGGTCATACCGGATTTCCCGTACCTTACCCAGGTCCAGTCCATTGGGGATGCAGAGCACCCGGTCCGTTTGAAGACGCATCTGCGCTTCCTGCCGGTCTTCCTGGGTCAGCGCGCACAGATACATCCCCCGGCCGCACATCTTCTTCAGGAGCCGGGTATTCGCCTCTCCCAGCATCCCCAGGTTCCGCTCCACCCGGGAGTGGAAGGTAAACATCATCCGCTCTGCCGGAAAATCCAGCCGGTCCACATGGTCCGGCAGGCCGTGCAGGTGGACAATATCCGGCTGAAAGGTGCCCAGCAGCCGGTTAAAGGAATGGGAAAGGCCTAAAAGCCTTGCGGCCCGCTTGCGCTGCATACCAAGGGGTACCGTAACAGAGCCTTTCCACAGCGGAATCACCGGCACGCCGCCCTCCTGCAATTTCCTTGCCAGGAAGCTGTCCGTAGTATGGAAGTCCTCAACCAGACACACCTCAAAGCCCCGTTTTTTCAGTTGAAGCAGATACTCCACACACACCGTTTCCGCGCCCCCGATCTGAAGGGAATAGGTGTAAAACAGGATGCGCATTGGGTTCCTCCTTTCGGCAGGTTACTCTGTTACGCCGATTCGGCGGGCAATCTCCAAAAAGCGCTGCCAATGGGCCTGGGGCGCGTACTGCTCTTCGCACAGCGCCCTTGCGTAGCGGCCCATTTCCCTCCGCTTTTCCGGATTTTCATACAGGGTCCGGATGGCCTGAGCGATTTGGGAGACGTTCCGGGGTTCAAACAGAAGTCCCGACTTTCCGTCTTCCACCGCGTCGGAAAGGCTTCCCAGGTTGGAAGCGATTACCGGCTTTCCGTAGGCATAGCTTTCCAGAATCACATTGGGCAGGTTCTCGTACCACACGGCGGGGCAGGCCACACACATGGCCTTCTCGATCAGCTCCTCCAGGGCTTTGCCCTTCCGGAACCCCGCAAAGCGGATTTTGTCCCGGATGCCCAGCTCCTGGATCCGTGCCATCAGCGCCGGATCGCAGCTTTCCTCCGTTCCGGTAATGGCCAGGGACACCGGAAGCTCCTTCAGCAGGCTCATGGCCTCCACCGCGTAGCGGAAGCCCTTTTCCTCTGAAAACCGGCCCAGACAGAGCACATAGTCTTCCGAGTCATAGCAGGGTGTGATCCGGGTGCAGTCAATGAAGGTGGGATTTACATAAACCTTTTCCTCCGGGAAAAAACCGGACTCCACCAGAAGTTTTTTGGTGTATTCCGGTGGGGTAATCACCGCGTCCACAGCATCGTAGGAATGACGGGCTCTATGGTAGGCGCAGGAGACCGCCCGCAGGGAAGACAGGGCCCCGGAGCCCTTGATACAGCGGTGCCGGATCATGGGCCGATAATCTCCGGACATACATTCCCGACAGATTTCCCCGTCCCGCATCATATTGTATTTCCCGCAGATCAGCCGGAAATCCGAGATGCGGTGGATCACGGGAACGCCCTCTTCCTTTGCCGCCCGAAAAATATCCGGGGTCAGCTGGCCGGGAATCAAAACGTACAACAGATCCGGCTTTGTCTGCCGGATCAAAGCCTTCATCTTGCGATAGGCCTCCCGGTTGTGGAATTCGTGCCAGACACCCTTTGCCAGATAGGAAAGGTTTCTGTTCCCCGCGTCGTAATTTCCGCCGGCATTTTCATCCCCCACAAAGAAGCGGTCATATTCCGTTTCCTCGTTGGTGGGATAGTTCACGGAAAAGGGGATCACTTCCGCCCCGTTCTGCCGGGCCAACTCCATGAATTTGAACAGATACCGTTCCGGGCCGCCCTGAAAATAAAACTTATAGTGGGCCACAATGATTTTCATAGATCAGTTTTCCTCTTTCATCTGGCCTGCCAGATCCTCCGCCACGATTTCCTCACCGGAGCGGTTTTCCAGCTGCTCCTTGCTCTTTTCACTCAGGCCGTTGTCGATCTGGCAGCTGTGGTCGCAGGTAGAGCAGGCATCCAATTCTTCCTTGGTGACCTTGCCGTCCCGGTAGTCCCGAACGATTTTATTTTCATACATACTGTATGGGTGCTTGGTAAAGAGGGCCTTTGCCTTGTGGACCAGCACCCACCAGGCGGGTACCCAGATATACTTTTTCATAGCGGGAGACGCGGAGCCGATCATCCAGCATTCCCGGCCGCAGTGCTTGACCCGGGCCCGGACGGCGTTGGCCTGATCGCTGTTCCAAAGGGTATCCCAATCCGTATCCTTGAGGTTTCCCATAACCTCCTTGTCCTTGGTGCCGTTGCAGGGCATCACATCGCCGTAGGGGTCGATGAAGAAGGTGTCCACGCTCATGTCGCAGGGCAGGAGCCGGGGCTGACCATAGATATAATTGATGAGGCCGTGGTTGAAATAGGCCCGGAACCACTTTTTGGGGCTGTTCGACCGCAGCAGCTCGTTGACCAGGTCCTCAAAGTGCTTGGCGACCATGGGCCGGTCGTGGATGATATTCTTGGACTCCACAAAGTAGAAGCTGTTGTGTAAGGACGCGGTTGCAAACTCCATGCCCATCTCGTCGGAGATTTTGTACAGGGCCACCAGATCCTGAGCGTTTCTGTCCTGCACCGTCATACCGAAGCCCACATCGGGATGGCGCTTTTCCACCAGCTTCTTCAGGGTGGTATAGCCCCGGTTGAAGCCGTCAGGCAGGCCACGGATGGCATTGTTGGTCTCCTCCAGACCCTCGATGGAGATACGGATGCCCAGTTTGGGGAATTTTTCACACAGGTCCAGAATCCGGTCCGTAAAGAAGCCGTTGGTGGAAATCACCACCCGGTCCGTCTTGGTGTAAAGCTCCCGGATAATGTCCTCCAGATCCTGGCGGATAAAGGGCTCACCGCCGGTGACATTCACAAAATTCATTTTGGGCAGCTTGCGGATGGTCTCCACCGTCAGCTCCTCTTCCGGTCTGGAAGGGGCCTTGTAGCGGTTGCACATGGAGCACCGGGCGTTGCAGCGGTAGGTCACGATCACCGTGCCGTTTAGTTTTTTTGCCATAGATTTTCCTCCCTAGCATAGGCCGTCTGTCCCGGATTCCGGGATCCGGCTGTTGATGTAGCCCTCCGTCGCACCGTCCCGATGCACCCAGCTGCAGGGATTCCCCACAACCACACTATGGGCGGGTATGCTCCGGTTGACAAATGCGTTGGGCGCGATGAGCACATCGTCCCCGATGGTAATGTTCCCGACGATGGTGGCATTCACACCGATCCATACCCTGCTGCCGATGGTAGGCGCGCCCTTTCGCACGCCCCGGTTTTCTTTGCCAATGGTGACGCCCTTGGAAAGATTCACATTCTCCCCCAGCACCGCATCGGAATTAATGGAAATCCCGTAGGGGTGATCTATAAAAAAGCCTCTTCCAATTCTGGCTCGCCAGGAAATTTCGACGCCATGTTTCCTGCTCAGCATCACATAGCGCACAAGGTACAGCTTTCGCAAAAACGGATTCCGGCAGGTATTGACCTTTCTATGGTAGAAATGGAATCTGCGCATCCACCAATCCAACCGGATATGACCGTATCGGGCAAGATCCCCCCGATAGTAGGACTGAAACTCATTCATAGAAGGATGCTCCTTTCTCTTTGCCCCGGTAAACCTCCAGGGTCTTTTTCGTCACCTGATCCCAGCCCAAAAGCGCGTCGGAGGGCACATAGTCCTTCCGGTGGGCGCTGATGTCTTCCAGCCGGGCCCGCAGATCCGCCACGTCCCCCTGCCGGAAGAAATAGCTGTTGGCTTCATCCACCCGGTTTTCCCGAATGTCGGAAACCAGACAAACCCGGCCGTAGCCCAGGGCCTCCAAAAGGCTCATGGGCATCCCCTCAATGTCGGAGGGCAGCACATACAGGTAAGCGTTGCTGTAAAGCTCCGAGAGAAGCTCCCCCTGTACAAAACCGGTAAAGAGAATGTTGGGATCGTCCCCGGCCAGAGCCCGCATTTCCTCATAATATTCCCTGCTGTGGCCACTGCCGCCGGCAATGACCAGCTTCTGGGGAATATTCGCCTCCTTGTAGGCCCGGATCAGATAATGCAGGCCCTTTTCCGGCACGATCCGGGCAAGAAACAGGATATAGTCCTCCCCCAGCAGGCCGAACCGCTCCGTGATCAGCCGGGCTTTTCTGGGTTCAAACCGCTCAAATCCATTGGGAATCAGGGTCGTTTCCAGGCCGTAGGCTTCCAGAAAATAGTCGTAGTCGTTGCGGCACAGGGTGATGATTTCATCTGCGTACCGCACCACCATTCTTTCGGAAAACCGCAGGATTTTGTTTCCGATTCCCCGGAATTTGCTGCGTTTCCAGTCAATTCCATGGATGGTGACCACGATTTTCTTCCTGCTCAGGGCAGTGAGAAACAAAAAGCAGGTATTGCCCAGAGCGTGAAAATGGAGCACATCGTAGCTGCCCCACAGGGCCCGTATGGTTGCCAGAAACGAGGACACCAGTGCGTCAGTTGCCTTTTTGTCAATGGTGAACACCTCTTTCACCCGAACACCGTCCACCACTTTTTCCGACCGGAGGCCCTTTTTCTTCCGGACATATACCGTTACATCCTGGCCCTTTTTGACCAGCTCCCGGGAGAGTCTGCCCACGACCACATCGATTCCGCCCTCACGGGAGGGAATTCGTTTTGGTCCGATCATGGCGATTTTCATGGCAATCCCTCACATACATGCATTCTATCTGATTTTTCCCGAAATCCGGGCATTCTACCGTTTATTGTACCATACTCTCTTCGGAAAGGCAAGCAGCCCTTTCTCCCAAGGTACCCTTTGCCAAAGGAAATCTATTGCATT
Source organism: Faecousia sp. (assembly GCA_034099845.1). Lineage (GTDB taxonomy): Bacteria > Bacillota > Clostridia > Oscillospirales > Oscillospiraceae > Faecousia. Next base: position 672 of record JAXEMQ010000217.1, on the reverse strand, counting down.
CTGTCTGAAAAACAGGTATAATAAAGAATATAATTGGCTTTGTATGGGCTAGTCCCATTTTGGAATAGGAGTAAACACCGTGCGGAAACGAAATATACTGGATGATCTGAAATTTTTAATACGGGCCACGGAAGGGACCCTGGAAATCGGGCTGCTGACCATCGTGTTTTACGGTGCCTGGAAGCTGGGCTACTGGGGCATCTCCTTCCCGGAGGACTTTGGCGGCACTTCCCTGTACCTGCTGCTGGGCGTATACGCTCTGACCATGACCGCGGTCTTTTTTCTCTGCGACTGCTTCCGCTACGGTCACGCCAAGCTCATCGATCTGGCGATTTCCCAATGGCTGTCCGTGTTCATTGTGGATGTCATCATCTTCTTTGTACTGTGTCTGGTGGCCTCTGACCGGGTCCGGATCTGGCCGATTTTTACCGCCCTTGCCCTGGACTGTGTTCTGAGCTTCGTCTGCTGCGCTCTTTTTACCCGGATCTACCACTCCCTGTACGTTCCCCGGAATATGCTGCTGATCTATGAGGACGAAAGCGCCCTGGATCTGAAATTCAAAATGGATGCCCGCCGGGACAAGTATTCCATCACGGAAGTGATTTCCGTCAAGGCCGGTCTTCCCAGAATTCTCTCCGCCATCGACCGCCACGATGCCGTTGTCATCAACGA
>JAXEMQ010000213.1:0-2626 GCA_034099845.1 Faecousia sp. | reverse complement strand
GCCCATGATGGCGTTCAGCGGCGTCCGGATGTCGTGGGACATATTGAACAGGAAGGTGCTCTTGGCCCGGCTGGCGCTTTCCGCCGCCTCCTTGGCCCGTTCCAGGTCCTCCGTCCTTTGAATATCATCGTCAATACAGCGGACCATGGTAATGGCACAGATGTCTCCGCCGCCGTTTTTCATCAGAATGGTCCGCACACCCATCCAGTGCATCAGGCCGTCATCGGCCTTCTGACGAATTCTCAGCTTCAGATCCCGGGTGCCCTCGGCATAGGCCTTCAGCAGGGAGTCGCACCGCAGCAGCTGGGTGACCTTGGCGTAATCCTCCGGATCCAGAACGGTCTCCCGCAGGCCCTCCAGCATTTCGTCCACGGTGAAATGCTCCATTCTGCCCCTGTGGACAATGCCCTGGTTGTAAACGGTGTGGGCCTTGTTCCGGGTCAGGTTCTCCTCCAGAATGTAGGGGTAAACCGTACTGGCCGCGGAAACGATCAGGTCCATGGAGGTTTTGGTTTTCAGCTTCTCCCTGATAAGCTCCGTAATATCCCGGATGCCGATGAGGATATGGGGCTCCGGGAACTGGTCGGTGCAAAGGGTGTATTTCTCCTGAAGCCGGACCTGTTTTCCGTCAATCACCGCGTCATACTCTTGGTAGAAATTCTTCTGCCCCGCCAGCACCTCCTTCAGCACCGGCAGAGAGGTGACCCTCAGGAATTCCGCCCGGTCCTTCTCGCAGACCACCTCGTTGGCATAGCCGGTGACGCAGTGGGTGTAGTCATAGTCGCCCCTGGCCCAGTCCCTCAGCAGGGCGCCCCCGGACATCCGGAACTGCTCCTCCTGCTCGGTTTTCAGGTTTACGTCGATCAGGCACACATAGTCGTCCGACACATTGCCCAGCAGGGTGGTCACCCGGGCGGCATTGGCCCGTTCTTGCTCCAGGGCGCTGCGTTTTTTGATTTGATAGAGAATCCCCGCGCTGAAAAGGAGCACCGCCAGCAGGAACAGCAGCATCACCCTCTGCTCGTCCCGGTTTACCGCGTCCACACTCTGGGCGGCAGCCTGGGGCGGGAAGCACTGAATCAGCATCCAGGGGGTGTTGGGGACGGGAATGACGTAGCCCACCGTCGGGCCGTTTTCTCCGTACAGGTCAATCCGGGCTTTGCTGTGGGTTTCGAGGGCCTGCTGCAGCCCCTCCGGGTCTCCGGCATGGTCTTCAATCTGCTCCAGATCGTCATAGATTGGCTCCCCCGTCTCCATGGCCTGGCCCAAAATTTTCGCGTTGGTGGTAACCACCATGGTGTTGGCCGTAAAGCCGCCGTACTCGGTTGCCAGAAGGGTCGTCACGGAGGGAGCCTCCACAAAGCCCACCATCACACCGCAGACCTGTCCGGAAAAATACACCGGCGCGTAGAAGCCCATGAGCCGCTGGGAATCAAACACGGATTCCTCCACCACGGTGTAGCCGGAAAGGCCCCGCATACCGTTTTGGAAATAGTCCCGCTCGGATACGTTGGCCACCTTCCGGTCGCTGGTGTAGCTGTCGCCCTTGTCGTTTACATAACGGATCCGATCAAAGCCCGGGTTTTCTTCCAGCTCCCGCAGCTGCTCCTGATCCACCTGGGCGGAATCCAGACCCTTGCCGTAAAGATAGGCCATGGAGGAGATGGCGTCCCGCTTGGCCTCGAACACATCGCCCACATGCTGGGCCGTGCGTTTGGCAAGCTCCATGGTATAGTTGTCGATCTGCTCCATCTGCCGGTTGTAGTTGATCCGCCGGGAAAGCAGCAGGATTCCGAAGATCACGACAATCAGCAGGATCGCGCAGAAGACCATCGTGCGCATGATCTTTTTTTCCTGGTCCTGCATCTCGGAAGCCCTCCCCTTCGGTTTTCTTTTTATTATACCTGTTTCCGGCTTTTTTTCAATAGGCGGCAGAGGAAAGGCGGAGGGTTTTCCGAGAAATCCGCTCTGTTTCTTTTGGTTTTATAATAATGGGCTAGAATATGCTAAAAATAGGGAAAACTGCGGTGGAGAGAATAGGAGGCAGCAAATGAAAAAGAAAAACCGGCTGGGACGGATCCTGTATTTCTGGGTAAACCTGAGCTTTCTGGTGCCCATTGTCTATCTGATCCTGCGGCTGATTTTCGGCGGTGGCAGCAGCAACGAGGCGGGCTACCATTCGGATTCGGACTACCTGCTGATGCTGATGCAGTGCATTCTGGGCCTTGTCACCATCCACCTGCCCAGCATTCTGGAACGGCGGCTGCGGTTTGAGCTGCCGGGCCTGCTGTACGGCTTCTATATTGTCTTTCTCTACTGCGCCATTTTCCTGGGCGAGGTCCGGAGCTTCTACTATCTGTTCCCCCGGTGGGACTCCATACTGCACTTTTTCAGCTCCATGATGACGGGCTTCTTCGGCCTCATGGTGGTGACCATCCTCAACCGGGACCGGCATGTGTCCATGAACCTCAGTCCCCTGTTTGTGTGCCTGTTTGCCTTCTGCTTTTCCGTCACCATCGGCTCTCTCTGGGAAATCTATGAATTCCTCGGAGACGGCCTCTTCGGCCTCAATATGCAGAAGTTTATGACTGCCCAGGGAGAGCTGCTGGTGGGCCACGATGCCCTG
>JAXEMQ010000023.1:0-5683 GCA_034099845.1 Faecousia sp. | reverse complement strand
ACAGCGGGCTTCGGCGGATCTTTTGTCCCAATCGTGCAGTATGAAAAATGGGAAATACATCCAGTATTCCCGCATTTTCCATACTTTCGCTCGGGTCAAAATCTCTCGCCGAATCTCCTTGCCCCATTATGCGGTGCTGCCATAAAAATTCTCCCTCGTCCATCCGGGCGAGGGAGTGTTTTTCTTATCGGAAGCGGACTGCCATCCACTTTTCCAGTTCCATTTTTGCCGCCCGGTCATCCATCCGGTAGACGGTGTCCGACAGGATCTTTTCCCAATCCTCGGCTTTCCGGTAACCCTGCTGACGGGTTACCAGATAGGGGCACTGCTCGATCTTCCGTTTTCCGAAGGCCTGGGCGTAGGGACGGAGCACTCCCAGGGCCATGGCATAGGGGGCCATCCGGAAGAAGAAGTCCGGGTCGGCGGACATCATCCGCTGGACCTCCTCCTTGTCCAGGTTCCGCAGGTAATCCCGCAGGCCCCGGAGCTGGGCCACTTCGTGCTTGTTAAGGTCCGATCGTCTTCCGCCGATGGCCGCCGGGAAGCCCAGAAGAATCTGGCCCGCGCAGACACCCAGAGGAATCCACACCTGACCGGCAATCAGGCCGATGAAAATCCAGATCAGGAAGCTCACCGCCGCGGTGATCATTCCGGTCTTTTTCCGCACACCGATGCAGAAGGCCAGCTTGTGCATCTGCCAGGCCGTCACCACTCCCAGGCCACCGAAGACCAGGGACAGGAGAATCTGCAGCGCTTTGATTTCGGTCATATTCATGGCCATGCAGATGCCCAGGAAGATCTGAACCCCGCACAGCAGATACCGGTAGATGTTCCGGGTCCGCTCTCCGGCCCTGCACATGGCATTTTCACCGGGCAGCATGGCGGCGGTCCGGCGCAGGAGCTTCGCGTACTGGCCCCCGGCGGCATCCACCACCCGGCGCTGCCCGAAGAGGGACTGGAAGGTGCGCACCTCAAAGAGGCTGCGCTCGTTGCCCATTTCCATCCGTTTGTGGAGCAGGATTCTGCGGCCGTCCACCTGGATCAGGATGTAGCCCAGCTGAGCCCAGCACAGCACCATGGTGGTCAGATCCGGTCCCAGAAGATAGAGCTTACTGGGAACTTCTCCGGCGGTCATGCCGGCGGGGGGCACCATGGCCTCTTCCTTCCGGCTGGGGAAGGTCCGCAGGAATACAAGCCAGTAAAGCAGAGCCAGTCCCGCCAGGATTCCCATGGGGACAAGCTCCGGGTTGCCGGTACGGACATAGGTGCTGACCCCGGGGAACATATCCGTTTCGGTGTTCAGGGTCATGCTCACGGACTCGTGGTCGTTAAAGCCGTTTTTGGTGGAGCCGGTGATCATGGAACCGTTGATCACCAGATTCAGCTCCGACGCCAGGCCGTTCTGTCGGTAGGTACTGTAGAAATTCGGTGTGGTTTTGATCTCGGAGGGCAGGGTAATGGTATAGTTCATGGTGCTCACCGGATAGGAAAAGCCGCTGAGGATGGGAAGGGTCATCACAAGACTCTTCCGGTCCTCCGCCACGGTGACGATCTTGGGCAGATTGTAGGACAGCTGGATCATAAAATCGCCGGGCTGCCCGCTGGTGAGCTTTGCCAGATTGACCAGGATGTTGTCTCCGGCCCGGGTGGTACTGGGGGAGCTACCGTTGACGGTAATGCCGGCGGCACTGCCGGGCAGGGGGAAATACAGGGTATCCTCTGCCGATTCCAGATGAAGGGTCATCTGCACGGTAACCATGCAGTCGCCATCAATATTGACGGTACCGGTGTAGTCCAGCCGGGTGGCCGCGCTGGCTGCCGAAACCGGCATACAGAAACAGGCCGCAGCGATACACACCACCAGCGTCAACACAGCGAAACGTCGCTTCAATGGAGGGTCCTCCTTCTTTTTCGTTTCAATTGCCCCCCGGAAGGGGCGAAAGGCTTCTTTTTCCCTAGAGCTTCTAAAGCATAATAAGCCATATTATTGGACCATATTACCACGTTTCCTCCAAAAAAGCAAGATTTCTTTCCGAATCGCCCCATAAAAGAACCGCCGCCCGATTTCGGGCGGCGGGGAATATCAAAGTATGTACTCTCGGGGCGCTTCCGGCAGCAGCAGCACCTGACCGGGCAGGGGTGCCCAGGCAGTGGGCTGAGCCTTTTTCAGCTTGGTAAACAGCACCGTCAGGGAGATCACCAGCACCACCGCCAGAATTCCCGCGATGATGGCCAGGGTGCGGATCAGACCCTTCTCGCTTTTGGGCTTCGGAACCTCCTGGGGCTGGGGATTCCGGGGCCTGGCTCCCCCACCCCCATTCCGGGGCGCTTCGGGAGCCGGGCGGCGGGTCTGCTGGGGCAGGATGGAATACACCACCATCTGTGCCTTTTCCGGCGCCGGGTTCAGCAGCATTCGGGTCCGCAGCAGGGCCGGCAGGGAATTGGCCTGGGTGAAGGTGACGCCCTGCTGGGCATACCGCTTCATCTGGCACAGAACCGCCTGCTGGGCGGACTGAATCTGGGCCTGGACAGTTTCCTCCGGCACACCGGTGAGCTGACCGATGGCTTTGGGGGTCAGGGTGCCCAGGCTGAACAGATACAGGTTCAGCTTCTGATCCGTATCCAGCATATCCGTCAGCATTTCCGCCACCTTAGCGGTTTCCGCCTTGTTCAGCTCCATGCTGGGGAAGGAGAAGCTGACAGGCTCTGTGCTTTCGCCGGTCTGGCCGTTTTCCAGCAGGGTGGCCCGGATCCGCATACAGCGCACGGAGGTGAGCTTACCCAGCCAGGAGAAGAAATCCTCCGGGTTTTCCAGGGAATCCAGCTTGGAAACCACGGCTTTCAGGACGATGGCCGTCATTTTGTCCGCAGACTGGGCGGTGGGCAGCAGCTTCCGGCACTGGTAATCCACAATTCCGTAGGCATAGAGCAGGAGCTGCTCCAGCGCCTGCCGGTCTCCCTTCTGGGCAGCTTGAACACACAAGATCAAAGATTCTTTATTCATAAGGGCAAGGTGCTCCTTCCTTTTTTCTTGCTTCCATTCTAACGGATACGGGACCAAAAAGCAAGAAGTTCCTGAAGAGGAACATAAGGTTTTCCCTCTCCGTCACGGCTTGCAACCCACCGGCTCCCCCAAAGGGGGGCGCCGAGCCACGCTCGGGCCGGGCAAAAAAAGATCCTCCCCGGCAGGAGGATCTTTGAGAATTCACTTTTTGTCTTCCGCGGCGCCGGAAATCCGTTTTTCGATCCGGTCCAGGGAATGGGCCATCTGGTCATAGGCATCCTTGGTGATTTTGTCCACAAAGTTCTGCTCATAGGCCTTCATGGCGGTATCGATGCGGACCACCCGGCGGTAGCCGTCACACTCGGATTCCTTCAGGGTGTAGATGGGGATGTAGCTGAAGCCCGTGACCTTGGTGGTCTTCAGATCCGTGTCCTTGGTCACCTCAATGTCCAGGATGATGGAATAATTACTGCCCCCCAGCTGGCCGTCGCCAAAGAAGTCGCCCAGGGAGTAGGCCACCAGCTTGCCGGTCTTTTCGTTGTGGTCAATCCGCTGCACCAGATGGGGGTGGGTGCCGATGATCACATCCACACCGTTTTTCTGCATCAGGGATACAATCTGCTCCTGGGTTTTGCTGATCTGGTCGTTGTTCACGCTGCCCCAGTGGAGCATGGCCACCGTCAAATCCGGCTTTTCCGCCGCCACATCCTTGAGGATGGCGGTAATGCCCTTTTTATTGATGGTTTTGTAGGTGGATTCATAGTCCTCATACAGTAGGTTCACACACTGCTGGCTGCCCTCCGGCATACCCATACCGCCTACGCCCTTGGTAAAGGCCACAAAGGCAACCTTGATGCCCTGCACGTCGCAGATGGTGTAGCCCTTGGTCTTGCGGAAATCCCCCACGGAGGCATAGGCCCCCAGGGGCTCCATGCCCGCGGTGCGGATGGCGTTCAGGGTGGAATTCAGGCCGATGAGGCCGTTCTGGATGGAATAGGAGTTTGCCATCTGGATCAGGTCCACGCCGGCGTTTTTCAGGTAGGTCAGCAGCTCCACCGGAGCGGAGGCCGTTTCGGAGCCGTAGGGCTCCCCGCAGAAGTTGCCCTCCATATTCATCACCGTCACATCGCCGGCTCCCAGCTCCGCGGCCACATCCCGGAAGGCCCGGGTGTAATCGTAGCCCGTTGCCACAATGCCCGCGTCCACGGAGGCGTTGGTCACATTCAGGTCGCCCACGGCCCGGATGTGGATTTTGGTAATGGGATCCTTGACCACACGGCCGGAGGTAGGCTCCGTAGCCTCGGTGGTGGCTTCGGTGGCGGCGGTCAGGGGCTGGCTGTCCGGCGTCTTTTGGGCCATACGGTAAATGGCTATGCCGCAGCCGATGAGAATTGCCGCCGCCAGGATCAGCAGGAGAACCATCCGGCGCTGAGTCCTTTTCATCCGTTTTCTGGCCTGTTCCCGCTTTTGACGGCGGCGGTCCATTTCGTCGTTATTTAAGCTCATCCGGGATTCCCCCCTTTCTGTGTCACGCTATTATAGCTGATTTTCTTCCGCGAAACAAGCGCTTCCCTGTGAATTCTTCTTGAACATCAAGGAAGTTCTTACCAATTCCCGGGTTGTTTCCGCGTTGCGGTGGATTTCATCCTTCAGCTCCTCCAGGGAACCGAACTTCCGTTCCGGCCTTACAAAGTCCGTCAGCTCCAGACAGATGGTCCGGTCATAGAGATCGCCGGAGTAGTCCAGAATCCAGGGCTCCACGGTGATACCGGTGCCGCTGACCGTAGGCCGGACGCCAATGTTGGTCACCGCCGGATACCAGTCCCCCTCCACCAGGGCAAGTCCTCCATAGACGCCGAACCTGGGTGTTGCCAGCTCCGGAGGCAGCAGCAGGTTGGCCGTTGGGATGCCCAGGGTCCTTCCCAGCTGTTTGCCGTGGACCACCTGGCCGGTGAGCAGATAGGGGTGGCCCAGAAAACGCACCGCCCGGGCCATGTCTCCCCGGATCAGCTGCTCCCGGATAACCGTGGAGGAAACCCTTGTTCCTTCCACAATCTGCTCCGGTACCACGGCGCAGGGCAGCCCCTTCCGGCCGCAATAGTCCCGCAGCAGCTCCGCCGTACCCTCACCGCCGCTGCCAAACCGGAAATCCTCTCCGCAGACAAAGCCTGCCGCGCCGTAATTCCTGCGGAGCTCTTCTAGGAAAGCAAGCCAGGAGGTGGTACACATTTTTCTGTCAAAGGGCAAGGTAACCACCCGTTCCATGCCGAAGGACTTCAGCAGCCTTACCCGGTCCTGGGGGGTGTTGATCAGCTTGGGCGTCTGGCCGAATACCAGAGTATCCGGGTGGGCGGCAAAGGTGATGACGCCTTTTCCGGCGGAACCGGACAGGTCCTTCACCGCTTTTAACAGGGCCTGGTGTCCCAGGTGGACACCGTCGAAAAAGCCCAGTGCGTAAATATAGCGATCCATGGTTTTTGTTCCTTGTCTGTAAAGGGTTCTGGTGTGGGGAGGGGCAGAAAACAGAAATTTGTCGAGGTGGCGCGGAGCACCCTTGGCTCCCCCTTTGGGGCGGTGCGTCGCGCAGCGAATTGAATGAAACAATTGCCGGTGGCAATTGCTCCTCAATTTATTGCTGTCACGGCGTAAGCCGTGACTGAGAGGGCCCTCTCCGCCCCC
>JAXEMQ010000185.1:0-9475 GCA_034099845.1 Faecousia sp. | reverse complement strand
TAGGGACGGTAGAGGTCCTCCACCTCGGTCATGGTGGCGGCGCTGTCGATGGCGGCGCTCAGTTCTTCCGTAAGCTTGCCCTGGTTTTCTATGGATTTTTTCACTTCGTCTCTGCGCTGCTGGAGGGAGCGCAGGTAGGTCAGCCTGGTTTCCAGATTCCGCAGGGTGGTATCATCCATGGCACCGTGCATTTCCTTTCGGTACCGGGCAATAAAAGGAATGGTGTTGCCTTCGTCAATCAGCTGCACCACGTTTTCAACATACTTCTGATTCAGCCCCAGTTCCCGGGCCAGAATTTCCGCTATGGACTGCATGACAATTCTCCTTTTCCGTAAATCGGCCACTATTCTAACACACATCGGCGAAAAAGAAAAGAAGAAATCCATTTTCGGAACAAATGTGGTTGCAATATGCGATTCTGAATGGTAGAATAACCGGGATATGATTGAATAAAAGAGGAAATATACCGTTATGGAAGAAAGCAATATTACATTTGAAAGCCTTGGCCTGTCGGAAGCCATGCTCAAGGCACTGGAAAAAAAGGGCTACGGCTATCCCACCACCATCCAGGCAGAGGCCATTCCCCATTTTCTCAAGTGGGAGGATGTGATCGCCAAGGCTCCCACCGGAACCGGAAAGACCTTTGCCTTCGGGATCCCCATGATTGAACACATCGATCCCCAGAGCGAGGATGTGCAGGGCCTGATTCTGGCACCCACCCGGGAGCTGGCCATTCAAATTGGCGATGAACTCCGGGGCCTGCTGACCTATTATCAGAACATCCGGGTGGCGGTACTCTACGGCGGCGCCGGAATCGGCGGCCAGATAAAAGCGCTGGAGCGAAAGCCCCAGATTGTGGTTGCCACTCCCGGCCGGCTGATGGACCACTACAACCGCAAGACCATCCGCCTGGACAAGATCCTGACTGTGGTGCTGGACGAGGCGGACCGGATGCTGGACATGGGCTTTTTCAAGGATGTTACCCGCATCATTGAAAAGGTGAAGAACCGGAAGAATCTGGGCCTGTTTTCCGCAACCATCTCTCAGGAGGTCATGACCGTGTCCTGGATGTATCAGCGGGACGAGGTGGAGATCACTGTGGAGCCCAAGCAGGAGGACCGGCCGGACATTGACCAGTACTGTCTGACCTGCACGCCTCTGGAAAAGGCGGAGACCACCCTCCGGCTGATCCGGTCCCAGGGCTATGAACGGGTGATGATCTTCTGCAATACCAAGCATATGTGCCAGCGGCTTTGTGACGATTTCCAGCGGGCTGGGCTGGACTGCGAGTGCCTCCACGGTGATATTCGCCAGCAGCAGCGGGAAAAAACCATGCAGCGCTACCGCAGCGGCAAGCTGCCGGTGCTGATTGCCACGGATGTTGCCTCCCGGGGCATTGACGTGGACGATGTGGACTGCGTCATCAATTACGATGTGCCGGAGGAGAACGAATACTATATTCACCGGATCGGCCGCACGGGAAGGGCCAAGCGCAAGGGCATTGCCTGGTCCATCATCGGCAATTTTCCGGAAAAGGCCAAGCTGGATGAAATCGCGAAATACTCCAATTATAACGTTCAGCCCATGCGCTTTGCCGAGGACGGGAGCCTTCAGAAGGAAGAGATCAAAGCGCCGCCTGCCCCCAAGCGGAGATTCCGCTGATGGAAAGCTGGGGGTTTCTGCTGCTGGGAAGCCACCTGGGAAACCCGGACCGAAAACCGCTGACCACGGCCCAGCTCCGGGTACTTGCCCAGCGGATCCGTGCCCATGGCCCCTTTGGTCGGGACGGGGAGCTGCGTGCCCGGGAGCTCATTTCCTTGGGCTATTCCCGGGAAATGGCAGAGCACATTCTGTCCCTTCTCGGCGACCGGGTCCTGCTGGACCGTTACCTGCAAAAGGGAAGAGCCAGAAAGTGCGTTCCGCTGACCCGGCAATGTGACCGGTATCCGTTGCAGCTGCGCAGAAGACTGGGGCTGGACAGTCCCGGCTGCCTGTGGGCAAAAGGAGACCTGTCCCTTCTGGAAGGGAAGCTGGTTTCTCTGGTGGGCTGCCGGAGCCTGATGGAGGACAACCGGCGTTTTGCCCTGCGGGCAGGACAGGAGGCGGCCAGACAGGGGTTTACCCTGGTTTCCGGCAACGCGGTGGGGGCGGATCAGACCGCCCAGAGGGCTTGCCTGGAGGCCGGAGGCAGGGTGATCTGTGTGTTGGCGGACGCGCTGCACAGCCACCTGGAAAGCCCCAATGTGCTGTTTCTCAGCGAGGAAGACTATGACGCGCCCTTTTCCTCCCTGCGGGCCCTGCGGAGAAACCGGGTGATTCATGCCCTGGGAGAAGGGGTGCTGGTTGCCCAGTGCCGGGCCGGGAAAGGCGGCACCTGGAGTGGAACCAGCCAGAATCTGCGTGGGAACTGGACCGGTGTCTGCTGCTATGATGACGGCAGCGAAGGCGCCAAAGCATTGGTCGATCTGGGAGCCAGGCCGGTTGGCATGGAGGACCTTTCGGATCTTCCGGGGCTTTTCAAACGTGAAAAGACGCTTTTTGAGTTTGAGGACTGCTGAACCCGGCAGTCCTCTGTTTCTCTTTGGCGGAATTTGGAAATAATCTGTAAAAATCCTGTTTGTATCTGGATTTTTTGATACAGGAGTGTTATACTGACAAGGTATGTGTATATCCCCGGGGGCAGATTCCACCGGGAACCAGACGGACTTATTTATGGAGTTCCGGATTAATCTTATGGAAGGTGTAATTATGACAAAGGTTGATATTTACTCCGGTTTTCTGGGCGCTGGTAAGACCACGCTGATCAAGAAGATGATCGCCGAGGGCTACAAGGGCCAGAAGCTGGTACTGATTGAGAATGAATTCGGTGAAATCGGCATCGATGGCGGATTCCTGCAGGACGCGGGCATCAACATTACCGAGATGAACTCCGGCTGCATCTGCTGCTCTCTGGTGGGTGACTTCGGAAAGGCTTTGGAAAAGGTCATCGGGGAGTACCATCCCGACCGGATTATCATCGAGCCCTCCGGTGTGGGCAAGCTGTCGGATGTGATCGGCGCCGTGAATAAGGTTATCGGTCCCGATGTAACCTTGGGCTACACCGTGGCTGTGGTGGATGCAGGCAAGGTCAAGGTTTACACCAAAAACTTTGGAGAATTCTACAACAACCAGGTGGAGACCGCCTCTACCATCATCCTGTCCCGTACCGATTCCGTTCCCCAGGCCAAGCTGGATACCGCGGTTGAGATGCTGCGGGAGCGCAACCAGGCGGCTACCATCATCACCACCCCCTGGGCGCAGCTGACCGGCCAGCAGCTGGTGGAGGCCATGGAAGGCAAGGCATCTCTGGCAGCGGAGCTGGCCCGTCTGGAAACCCAGCGGCTGGAAGAAGAGGAAGCCCACGAGCATCACCACCATCATCACGATGAGGAGGATCACTGCTGCGGTCACGACCATGACCATGAGGAGCACGAACACCACCATCATCACGATGAGGAGGATCACTGCTGCGGCCACGACCATGACCACGAAGAGCACGAACATCACCACCATCATGACCATGAGGAGCACGACGAAAACTGCACCTGCGGCTGCCATGACCACCACCATCACCACCATGCCGACGAGGTCTTCACCTCCTGGGGCATGGAGACTGCCAAGAAATTCGAAAAGGCAACCATCGAAGCAGCCCTCAAGGGCCTGGATTCCGGCGATTACGGCATGATCCTCCGGGCAAAGGGCATTCTGCCCGCTGCGGACGGCAGCTGGATCCACTTTGACTACGTGCCGGAGGAGCATAACATCCGCACCGGTTCCGCCGATGTTACCGGCAAGCTCTGCGTCATCGGTTCCAAGCTGGACGAGACCGGCATTCAGCAGCTGTTCGGGGTGTAAGCCATGGCCATGGTGCAGATTCCTGTTTACGCCTTTACCGGCTTTCTGGATTCCGGAAAGACCAAGTTCATTCAGGAGACCATGGAGGATCCCCGGTTCAATGCCGGTGAACGGACACTGATCCTGATTTTTGAAGAGGGGGAGGAGGAATACGACATTTCCACCTACCCCAAGCAGAATGTCTGGCTGGAGGTTCTGGACCAGCAGACGGTTTCGAGAGAAGAACTGAAGGCCCTTCAGAAAAAGTACAAGGCCGACCGCGTGGTTGCCGAGCTCAACGGCATGCAGCAGGTAGGGGACCTTTATATGCGCTTCCCGGAAAACTGGGCAATCGCCCAGGAGGTCATGTTTGCCGACTCCACCACCATCATGGCCTACAACGCCAATATGCGCAATCTGGTGATGGACAAGCTGATGGGCGCCCAGATGATCGTATTCAACCGGATGACTCCCGGCACGGATGTGATGCCCTTCCATAAGCTGGCCCGGGCCGCCAACCGCAACATCGATATTCTCTACGATTATACCGACGGGACCACCCAATTTGATGAGATTGAGGACCCTCTGCCCTTTGACATCAACGCCCCTGTGATTGAGGTCAAGGATGAGGATTATGCCCTCTGGTATCGGGATGTTTCTGAAGAGCCGGAAAAGTACAACGGCAAGACCGTCCGCTTTAAGGCCCAGGTGGCCATGCTGCGCAGAGACAAAAACAATATGTTTGCTCCCGGCCGGTTCGTTATGACCTGCTGTGTGGAGGACATTCAGTTCTGCGGCATCCCTTGCCGGTACGAAGGCGCTTCCGGACTGGAATCCCGGTCCTGGGTTATGGTTACGGCCAAAATCACCGCGGAAAACCATCCTCTGTACAAGGGGGATGTGGGCCCCATGCTGACGGCGCTGTCCGTGGAAAAGAATGCCCGGCCCGCGGAGCCGGATGTGGCAACGTTCTGAAAATGCGGGCCTGCTGATAACCGGCAGGCCCTTTTACAATGGAGAGGAGGCACATGATGTATCAACCTCTGGCAGACCTGCTGCGCCCCCAGACCCTGGATGAGGTGGTGGGCCAGGAGCATATTCTGGGAGAAGGGGCCGTTCTGCGCCGGCTGATTGAATCCGGGAATATTCCCAATATGGTTTTCTATGGTCCCAGCGGCACGGGTAAGACCACCGTTGCCAATATCATCGCCAGGCAGACCAACCGGACGCTATACAAGCTCAACGCCACCACGGCCTCCACAGCGGACATTCGGGAGATCACCGGCCAGCTGGATACGCTGATGGCCCCCAACGGTGTGCTGCTGTACCTGGATGAGATTCAGTCCTTTAACAAAAAGCAGCAGCAGTCCCTGCTGGAATACATTGAAAACGGCAAGATTACGCTGATTGCTTCCACCACGGAGAATCCCTATTTTTATGTGTTCAATGCCATCCTCAGCCGGTCCACCGTGTTCGAATTCAAGCAGATTTCGAAGGAGGCCGCGCTGAAAGCGGTACATCGGGCAGTGGATCATATGGAAAAGCGCACCGGACTGACCGCTCAACCGGAAGAGGGCGTGCTGGAATACATTGCGGGCGCCAGCGGCGGAGACCTGCGCAAATCCATGAATGCCATTGAGGTTCTCTTTTCCGCAGCCCGCCCGGAGGGCAGGCTTCTGAAGCTTACCATGAAGGATGCCCAGGCGGTGACGCAGAAAAGCGCCATGCGGGCAGACCGGGACGGGGACAATTTTTACGATCTGCTGTCGGCGCTGCAAAAGTCCATCCGGGGCTCCGATCCGGACGCTGCCTGCCATTACCTGGCACGGCTTCTGGAGGCCGGACAGATGCAGGCGGCCTGCCGCCGGCTGATGGTCATCGCTGCGGAGGATGTGGGCCTGGCATACCCGCTGATCATTCCCATTGTCAAGTCCTGCGTGGACATGGCGCTGATGCTGGGAATGCCGGAGGCCAGAATCCCGCTGGGAGACGCGGCGGTGCTGATGGCAACGTCCCCCAAGTCCAATTCCGGCCATGTGGCCCTGGATACGGCCCTTGCGGACGTGCAGAAGGGAATGGGCCGGGGTTTTCCCCGGCAGCTGCAGAATGTTCACGCCGATACCTATACCCAGGAGCGGGATCAGGGCTATCTGTATCCCCACGATTATCCCAATCACTGGGTCAGGCAGCAGTATTTACCGGATGATCTCATCGGAAGGCAGTATTACACCTTCGGCCCCAACAAAGTAGAACAGGCCGCAAAGCAGTACTGGGACGCCGTCAAAAAGGAGTAGTGTCCATGGATATTCGGGTTAACGACATTCTTACCATGAAAAAGGCCCACCCCTGCGGAGAAAAGCGGTGGCTGGTTATGCGCACGGGGGCGGACTTCCGCCTGCGCTGTATGGGCTGCGGCCACGAGCTGATGATCCCCAGATTCAAGGCAGAGAAAAATATCCGCGGTGTTGAGCGGAAGGAAACGGAATAAAAATGGGCCGGTGAAGAAAAATCACCGGCCTGTTTTTCTGTTCGGATTGGAAGTGACCGCTTCTTTCCTTGGATCCTGTCAGCCGGAGGGGGCATTGCCCCACAGAGGTACGGTTGCTGGAAGAACTTGCGGTTTATGGAGGTCCTCAAGCGACGTGCTTTTCCCCGGCGGGCAGGTATACTCGCAGTATCCGGGACAAGGAGGGAAGGCCGGTGTATCTGGATCTGTTGATGCTGCTGAATTTCGGTGTGGACTATCTGCTGTTGCTGGGCACCCAGCGGTTCTTTGGAGACCGGGGAAACGGGGGACGGCTCCTTGCATCGGCAGCGCTGGGCGCCATCTACAGCGGAGGCTGTCTGGTGCCTGGGCTTCGTTTTCTGGGGGACATCCATTGGCGGCTGATCTTTTTGGCACTGATGAGCGCGGCGGCCTTCGGGATCCGGACGGATACGGTGCGGAAGGCCGGGGTGTTCTGCATTCTGAGCTTTGCCCTGGGGGGCATGGCCACACTGGCTGTCCGGGGAAATGCCCTGACACTGCTGCTGTGCGCAATAGCGTTGTGCGCCGGCTGCAGAGTCCTGGTGGGCGGCAGAGCCGCCCTGGTTCCGCTGCGCATCGTCTTTGGGAACCGGGAGCTCCGGCTGACGGCTCTGCGGGATACAGGGAACTGTCTGCGGGATCCTGTTTCCGGGGAGCGGGTACTGGTGCTGAGCCGTCCGGAAGCGGAAAAGCTGACAGGCCTGACGGCCCATCAGCTGGAAAATCCCCTGGAAACACTTCAGCAGCAGCCTTTGGAAGGCCTGCGCCTGATTCCTTACCACGCGGTGGGAAAGGAAGGGGGACTGCTGCTGGGAATGCGGATCCGGGAGGTAACGGTGGACGGCAAAACCGCGCCGGCGGTGGTGGCTTTTGCTCCGAACCGGTTGGGGGACACAAACTATGCGGCGCTTGTGGGAGGGAATGTATGACGTTTTTGGGGTGGGTTCTGTGCCGGCTGCGAAAGCAAAACAATCGGATCTACTATATCGGAGGAAGCGATATTCTGCCGCCTCCCCTGCGGGGAGAGGAGGAAACGCTGGCCATCGAGGGCCTCAACCGGGGAGACGAGGCCGCCCGGCAAACCCTGGTGGAGCACAACCTCCGTCTGGTGGTATACATTGCCCGCCGGTTTGAAAACAGCGGAACCAATCTGGAGGATCTGATCTCCATCGGGACCATCGGCCTGATGAAAGCCATCGGCACCTATCGGTCGGACCGGAATATCAAGCTGGCAACCTACGCTTCCCGCTGTATCGAAAACGAGATTCTGATGTATTTTCGGAAAATCGCCAATCAGAAGACGGAAATCTCCCTGGACGAGCCCATCAATCTGGACGGAGAGGGGAATGAACTGCTGCTTTCGGATGTTTTGGGCACTGCGGAGGACGAAATTCAGCGTCCTTTGGAAGCGGACGCGGAGGTTCAGGTGCTGCGCAAGGCGCTGACGGAGCTGCCGGACAGGGAACGGGAAATCGTAAATATGCGTTTCGGGCTGGAAGGGCAGAAGGAGCTGACACAGAAGGAGGTGGCCCAGAAGCTGGGGATTTCCCAATCCTATATTTCCCGGCTGGAAAAGCGGATTCTGGGAAAACTGAGAAAGGAATTCCTGCGCCAGACCAGCTGCGCGTAATCAGGGGTTGCAATCGAATGCCGATGGTGATATAATAATAAAAAATATATCGATATTATTTTATATCGATACAAATATACGAGGATGATTATGGAACGTGATGTAAAAGTCTCCAAGGCGGTTTTGAAGCGGCTGCCGGGCTACCTGGCCTATCTGAAGAGTATGCCGGATTCGGCTCCCGCGAACATTTCCGCTACCGCTCTTGCAAATGCCCTGGACATGGGAGAGGTCCAGGTTCGGAAGGATCTGGCAATCGTATCCGACGGAGGCCGCCCCAAGGTGGGCTACCAGAGAGAAGCCCTGATTGACGATATTGAGCAGTTTCTGGGTTACGACAATACCACCGATGCCGTGCTGATCGGCGCCGGAAAGCTGGGCCTGGCGCTGATGGCCTATTCCGGATTTGATGCCTATGGTCTGAACATTCAGGCCGCCTTTGATGTCAGTCCCGCTATGGAAAAGACCGAGGACGGTCAGCCGATATACCATATCTCCAAGCTGACCCATTACTGCAAGCTGCATAAGGTTCTGATGGGGATTATCACCGTCCCCGCCGCCGCCGCCCAGGAGGTTGCGGATCAGCTGATTGCCGGGGGAGTAAAGGCCATCTGGAATTTCGCGCCCACCCACCTGGATGTGCCGCCCAACATTCTGGTGCAGAACGAAAATATGGCCACGTCGCTGGCGGTGCTTTCCGTTCACCTGCGGGCAGCCATGAAAGAAGAGAAGAAGTAAAATGATCCCGAAGGATTACTCCTTCGGGATTTTTTGCGCCGGCAAGGAAATGATGCAGTAAAAATCCCGGGTACCCTGTGGTACCCGGGATCATCAGATAGGGGAGGGAATCAGGCGTTGGCCTTCTTCTTCTGGTTTGCGATGGTGGTGATGCCTTCCACAGCCAGAACCACAGCCAGAACCACCAGCAGAACGCCCAGGACAACCTGTACGTAGGGGCCCCAGTCGGCGCCGCCCTTGGTAATCAGGCCAATCTGCTGCACGGTGTTGATGCACAGAGAAGCGATGGTTACGCAGAGCATGAAGGCCATGGGCAGCAGGAACATCTTGTTGTCCTTGCCGATGTTGCCGAGCCAGGTAGCAACGGCCAGCAGGCCCAGAGCAGCCAGCAGCTGGTTGGCAGAGCCGAACAGCGCCCAGATTTTGCCGTAGCCGTTCAGGCCCAGCAGAACGCCCAGAATGACCTGTGCGTAGGGGCCCCAGTCGGCGCCGCCCTTGGCGATGACGCCCAGCTGGGTCCTGGTGTTGATGAACAGGGAGGCGATAGTGACACACAGCATGAAGGCCATGGGCAGCAGGAACATCTTGTTGTCCTTGCCGATGTTGCTCAGCCAAGTCGCCACAGCCAGCAGACCCAGAGCGGCCAGCAGCTGGTTGGCGGAGCCGAACAGCGCCCAGATCTTGCCGTAGCCGTTCATGCCCAGCAGAAT
>JAXEMQ010000018.1:0-3158 GCA_034099845.1 Faecousia sp. | reverse complement strand
GAATTCAAGGAGCCGGGGCATCCTGTGTATTGCTTTGTCTCCGACGGAAGCTATGAAGGCCTGAAAGCGGTATGGGAGAAGTTCCATGCCCTGTGCCAGTCGGGGAAGGTAAAGGCCGCCTGGGCGGTGGATGCCGGCGGTGTCTCCGAGGCGGTTATGAAGATGTCCTTTGGCAACGGCATTGGCTTCCGGGGCGAGGACGCGGACTGCGGCTATGGCGACATCATCGCCGAGCTTACCGAGGACTGCGATTTTGGCCGAAAGATCGGCTATACCATGGAGGAGCAGGACATCATCCTGGATGATGAGCAGGTGTCCATTGAAGAGCTCTATGACCTGAACACCGCTACCCTGGAAAGCGTCTATCCCACAAAGACTGTGGAGACCCGGGAAAAGGTGCCTGTCTTTGATTACAAGGCCACTTCTTACCCTGCACCCGCTGTGAAGACGGCGAAACCCAAGGTGCTGATTCCCGTGTTCCCGGGAACCAACTGTGAATATGACTCTGCCAGAGCCGTGCAGGCTGCCGGTGCAGAGGCGGACATTGCGGTCATCCGTAACCTGACGGCCGACGATGTGGCGCGGTCCGTGGAGGACGTGGCAAAGCGAATTGCCGACAGCCAGATGATTTTCATCCCCGGCGGTTTCTCCGGCGGCGACGAGCCCGACGGCTCCGCCAAGTTTATCACCGCTTTCTTCCGGAATCCCGCCATTCAGGAGCAGGTTATGAAGCTGCTGAACGACCGGGACGGCCTGATGTGCGGCATCTGCAACGGCTTCCAGGCGCTGATCAAGCTGGGCCTGGTGCCCTATGGCAAGATCATCGACACCGATGACACCTGCCCCACGCTGACCTTTAATACCATCGGCCGGCATCAGAGCCGCATCGTCCGCACCCGGGTGGCTTCCAACAAGTCCCCCTGGCTGAGCCTGACGAATGTCGGGGATGTGTACAACGTGCCCATTTCCCACGGCGAGGGCAAATTCCTGGCAAGCAGGGAGCTGGTGGAGGAGCTGGCCCGGAATGGTCAGATTGCGACCCAGTATGTGGATCTCAGTGGCAAGCCCACCATGGATGCCGCTTTCAATCCCAATGGATCCGTCTGCGCCATCGAGGGCATCACCTCTCCCGACGGCCGTATCTTCGGCAAGATGGGCCACAGCGAGCGCATCGGCAAGAATCTCTACCGCAATGTTCCCGGCGAATACGACATCCGGATGTTCGAGGCCGCGGTGAAGTATTTTAAGTAATAGCATTCTATCCGCAGCAAGCCGCCCACAAAGGGGCGGCTTGTTGGGCATGGATAGTCAAAGCTACATCATTCCCTATTTCTATCATGGAGATATATATGAAGAAAATTCTATGCACAATCCTTTGTGTGGCATTGCTCCTTTTTGTGGCAGGATGTGGTAGTACAAAAGCAGCGCCTGAATTAAAACTGTCTGTTGAGAATAATAGAGAGTCCTACCTTTATTTTCCGGGCTCTGTCTTGGGGAAAAACCTGAATCCCGGAATGGATTATCAATATGTCGGGAATGTTCAAATCCAGGTTGGACGGGAATCCCTTCCCTTGGAAAAGGCAATTCGAGATGGAGAAGTAACGATTCAGCAAATGTATGCCAAAGCGTGCAAGGATGCGGAAGAGAATAGCTGTACACTAACCCGGCTGTCCCAAAATGGCGTTACAAACAATCTGTTTTGTTATCCGGATTTCCAAATCAACATTGTGGATGACCTTCTGGAATACGACGGGCGGGATATTCCAGTTGCTTACCTCGCGGTTTCCAGTGCAGACCAGACGCCAAATACCATTGACGGTTGGGATTCCCAAAGAAAATCTCCCAGGGTGAAGGAAGACTGGGGGCTGTCCTTCGAGGCGGCATTCTCCGACAGTTCTCTTTCGGTTACCGTCCATCAATCCGGGGGAATGCAGCAGGGGATGCTGACTGTGGAAAACGCTGCAATCATAGACCAGTATCCCTTTGCACTGTCAGATCAGGATGGGAATGTCCGACTTACACAGCTGGAGGGAGCTCCTCTTACCATGGACGGGGAAAGCAGAATGGAAATAAATCTGGCAGAGTTTTTGGGGCAGGAACCGGAAAAGGGAACCTATACCCTGAGAATATGCATCGAGGACCATGTTTTGTCCGAGCAGACGCCCAAGCATCAAAGCAGCCAGTATTACAGCATCCCGTTTACGGTCCAATAAGAGGTAATGATTCACAAATGAATGGAAAAACAGGGGCAGCCATGATGGAAGCCCCTGCTTTTGTTGACCTTCTTAATTGTTTACATATTCGATGAATTTGACAAATGCGTCTCTGCCCTGTGGGGTGGCCTTGAACACACCGGCGTCCTCCAGGACCTGGGTGAAGACCTTCCCTGTTTCCTTCAGGAGAATGTCCAGGGCATTCTCCTTTGTGAAGGTGTACTGCTTTTTGAGACCATCCACCCAGTCGGCGTGCTTGCACTGCACCTCGTCGGCGCGCAGGTCTGCACCCGTTACAATCTTTTCCGCCAGATCGGTGAGCTCGCCTTTCAGACGGCTGGGGAGAACCGCCAGGCCCATCACTTCGATGAGGCCGATGTTCTCCTTCTTAATGTGGTGCTTGTCCGCGTGGGGATGGAACACACCCAGGGGATGCGCTTCCGTGGTGATGTTGCACCGCAGCACCAGATCCAGTTCATACAGTTCTCCTCTGCGCCGTGCAATGGGGGTGATGGTGTTGTGGGGTTCCCCGTCAGAGAAGGCAATGACGCCCACGCTTTCGTCGGAATAGCCCCGCCAGGCGGTGAGAATCTTGTCCGCCAGCTCCGCCAGACGCTTGGGCTCCCAGCCGTTAAGCCGGATGACGCTCATGGGCCATTTCACAATGCCCGCGTGGATATCCTCGAAGCCTTTGAACGAGACTTCCTTTTCAATGCCCGCGTTCTCCATGGCGAAGCGGTAATGACCGCCCTGGAAGTGCTCGTGGCTCAAAATAGAGCCGCCCACGATGGGCAGGTCCGCGTTGGAGCCAACGAAATAATGGGGGAAGGCCTTTACAAAGTCCAGCAGCTTTTCAAAGGCGCTGCGGTCGATCTTCATGGGCACATGCTGGGAGTTGAACACGATGCAGTGCTCGTTGTAATAGACGTAGGGGGAATATTGCAG
>JAXEMQ010000176.1:0-2896 GCA_034099845.1 Faecousia sp. | reverse complement strand
GGCGTGGCCCGGGCAGTCAACGTGAGCGTAGTGACGCTTGTCGGTCTCGTACTCAACGTGAGCGGTGTTGATCGTGATACCACGAGCCTTCTCTTCGGGGGCCTTATCGATGGAAGCGTAGTCCTCGAACTGAGCCTGACCCTTCAGAGCCAGATACTTGGTGATAGCGGCGGTCAGAGTGGTCTTGCCGTGGTCAACATGGCCGATGGTGCCGATGTTAACATGGGGCTTATTTCTTTCAAACTTCTGCTTTGCCATTTGAAATATTCCTCCTGTTAAAAATGAATATAAATTACAAACAATTTTGGCGATATGTGTTTCCGCACATCATATACATAATACAATAAATCATACGGAAACACAAGAGAAATTTTCCGTTTTTACGAAAAATTTAATCTCTGGAGCGAGCCTTGATCAGCTCGTCAGTCTTGGACTTGGGCAGCTCGGAGTTGTGGCTGGGCTCCATGGAGTAGTTGCCGCGGCCCTGAGTCTTGGAACGCAGGTCGGTGGCGTAGCCGAACATCTCGGCCAGAGGCACGTTCGCGTCGATCTGGACGGCACCGGTACGGGTGATCTGGCCCAGAATGTTGCCGCGGCGAGCAGTGATGTCACCGATAACGGTGCCCATATACTCATCGGGAACAGTGACGGAAACCTTCATGATGGGCTCCAGGATGGTGGGGTTAGCCTTCCGGCAGGCTTCCTTGAATGCCATGGAACCGGCAATCTTAAATGCCATTTCGGAGGAGTCGACCTCGTGATAGGAGCCATCGTACAGGGTGACCTTTACGTCCACAACGGGGTAACCGGCCAGCACGCCTGCTTCCATGGCACCCTGAATACCGGCATCGACAGCGGGAATATATTCCTTGGGAATGGCGCCGCCGACAACAGCGTTAATGAACTCGTAACCCTTGCCGGGCTCGTTGGGCTCCACCTTGATCTTAACATGACCAGACTGGCCCTTACCGCCGGACTGACGGGCATACTTGGTCTCCTGATCCACAGCCTTGCGGATGGTCTCCTTATAGGAAACCTGGGGAGCGCCCACGTTGGCCTCCACCTTGAACTCACGGAGCAGACGGTCCACAATGATTTCCAGATGCAGCTCGCCCATACCGGCAATGATGGTCTGGCCGGTTTCCTTGTTGGTGTAGGTCCGGAAGGTGGGGTCTTCTTCGGCCAGCTTACTCAGGGCGATGCCCATCTTTTCCTGACCGGCCTTGGTCTTGGGCTCGATGGCGACCTCGATAACGGGCTCGGGGAAGACCATGGACTCCAGGATGATGGGGTGGTTCTCGTCGCAGAAAGTATCACCGGTGGTGGTGTTCTTCACACCGACGGCAGCGGCGATATCACCGGCGTAAACAACATCGATGTCTTCCCGGTGGTTGGCGTGCATCTGCAGGATACGGCCCAGGCGCTCCTTGCAGCCCTTGGTGCAGTTCAGAACGGTGCTGCCCTTCTCCAGAACACCGGAGTATACGCGGAAGTAGCACAGCTTGCCCACATAGGGGTCGGTAGCGATCTTGAAGGCCAGAGCGGAGAAGGGCGCCTCATCGGAAGCGGGACGGAAGTCCTCTTCCCCGGTCTCGGGGTTCACGCCCTTGATGCCCTTCTTATCCAGGGGGCTGGGCATATAATCCACAACAGCGTCCAGAACTTCCTGAACACCCTTGTTCTTGTAAGAAGTACCGCAGACAACGGGAACCATCTCGTTGGCGATGGTAGCCCGGCGGATGACGGCCTTGATCTCCTCAACGGTGATCTCCTCACCTTCCAGGTACTTCATGGCCAGATCATCATCCAGAGCGGTGACGGCATCCATCAGCTTCTCGTGGTACTCCTCGCAGATGTCAACCATATCCTCGGGGATGTCTTCCACGCGGACATCCTTGCCCAGCTCATCATAGAAGACGTTTGCCTTCATGGTCAGCAGGTCCACGTTGCCCTTGAAGAAAGCCTCAGAACCGATGGGCAGCTGGATGGGAACGGCATTGCACTTGAGCCGCTCGTCGATCATCTGCAGGACTCTGTAGAAATCGGCGCCCATGATGTCCATCTTGTTGACGTAGATCATACGGGGGACCTTGTACTCGTCGGCCTGACGCCAAACGGTCTCGGTCTGGGGTTCTACACCACCCTTGGCGCACAGAACGGTGACGGCACCGTCCAGAACACGCAGGGAGCGCTCCACCTCAACGGTGAAGTCCACGTGACCCGGGGTATCGATGATGTTCAGACGGCAGCCCTTCCAGAAGCAAGTGGTTGCCGCGGAAGTGATGGTGATGCCGCGCTCCTGCTCCTGGGCCATCCAGTCCATGGTGGCGGAACCGTCGTGGGTCTCACCGATCTTGTAGTTCTTACCGGTGTAGAACAGGATACGCTCGGTGGTGGTGGTCTTACCGGCATCGATGTGGGCCATGATGCCGAAGTTTCTGGTATTTTCCAGGGAATACTGTCTAGGCATTGATTGTCTCCTTGATTACCAGCGGAAATGAGCGAAAGCCTTGTTGGCTTCGGCCATCTTGTGGACATCCTCGCGCTTCTTCACGGATGCGCCGGTGTTGTTGGCGGCGTCCATGATCTCAGCGGCCAGGCGCTCCTTCATGGTGTTTTCGCTGCGGCTGCGGCTGTACAGGGTGATCCACCGCAGACCCAGGGTCTGACGACGGTCGGGACGAACTTCGATGGGCACCTGGTAGGTAGCGCCGCCGACACGGCGAGCCTTCAGCTCCACGGCGGGCATGATGTTTTCCATAGCCTGCTGGAAGACTTCCAGGCCGTTCTTGCCGGTCTTGTTCTCAACAATTTCGAAAGCACCATAGACAACTTTCTGGGCAACACCCTTCTTGCCGTCCAGCATGATGCTGTTTACGAGCTTGGTAACCAGAAC
>JAXEMQ010000161.1:0-2254 GCA_034099845.1 Faecousia sp. | reverse complement strand
TCCAAGATTCAGGGCATTTCCGCACTACGGGAATGCCCTTTTTCTATGTCCAAAATCTCTGAAAGGAGGCAATGCCATGCCAAAGAAAGCGCCGGAAAAGATTGGTTCCGTTCTCCGTGTGCCGTTATCCCAGCTTCACCCACATCCGCAAAATCCTTTCGCCGTGCGGGACGATCCCGCCATGCAGGAGTTGAAGGAAAGCGTCAGTCGGAACGGTGTTCTTGTCCCTGCCATTGCCCGTCCCCGCGCAGAAGGCGGCTATGAATTGATCGCCGGTCACAGGCGGAAATATGCCTGCGAACAGGCCGGGCAGGATTCCATGCCCGTGATCGTTCTGAACTTGAATGATGATGAAGCCGTCATCCAGCTTGTAGACAGCAACATCCAGCGGGAGGATATTCTGCCCTCGGAACGGGCCAGGGCATACAAGATGAAAATGGATGCCATCAAACGGCAGGGTGCGAGGACCGATTTAACTTCGCCGAACGGTTCGGCAAAGTTCCGAAGTGATGATCTCATTGGAGAAAGGGATGGGGTCAGCGGCGACACCGTGCGCAACTACATTTCTCTGAACAATCTTACCCCGCCGCTGATGCAGATGGTGGACGAAAAGAAAATTGCCCTGACCCCAGCCTATCAGCTTGCCGCTCTTTCAGAGCAGGAACAGGAGCTGCTGGTGGAAACCATGAGCAGCGAACAGGCCACCCCATCACTGTCCCAGGCGCAGCGGATGAAAAAACTGAGCCAGAACGGAGAACTGAATGAGGACACCATGCTTTCCATTATGATGGAGCAGAAAAAGCCCGTGAGAAATGATATTGTCCTCCCTGGCGAAAAGCTGCGAAAATACTTCCCCCGTTCCTACTCTCCCGAAAAAATCCAGGAGACCATCTTCAAACTGTTGGATGCCTGGATACGCAAGCGCCAGCACGACAAAAGTCGGTAAAACTGAATATCCCCCCAACCGGACAGGCTTTCGCTTGCCCGGTTATTTTTATGTCAACCACAGGAGGTTTCATGTACATCCGAAGATTTACCTACAAGAAAGAAGATGTGGACTGCAAACTCTGCACGGAGTACCGGGGCGGAAAGAAATGTCCGCACAATATCTGCCCGTACATCACAGAGCGCATTGAAGCTGGAGCCGTGACCTATCAGGAAGCCGTCAACGCTATAGTGCATCCGGGATGCCAAATGATCCGCCGCCTGCCCAAGCTGATGCAGACCTATTCGGATTCCTTTTGGCTGGATGACCGGCACAAATCCCGCATGGAGTTCTTCAATACCCGCATGGGCTATTCTCCCAGCAGAAACAC
The DNA here is from genome assembly GCA_034099845.1 of Faecousia sp. Taxonomy (GTDB): domain Bacteria; phylum Bacillota; class Clostridia; order Oscillospirales; family Oscillospiraceae; genus Faecousia. The sequence continues at coordinate 938 of JAXEMQ010000161.1, read as the reverse complement.
TCCGGCCTATTACGCCGCCATGTATCTGCTGACTGCCAATGAGACGCTCTACTGGCGCATGGCAAACTGCTTCTGCCGTTCCGGGCTGGATTTCGGTTTTGCCATTCTGAAAGGTATCAGTCCCCACAACTATGCTCTGTACCGTGCCGCTGTCGGTTTATGTACCGAACGCAGGGGTGTCACCCTGTCGGAAATGGCTGATCGGGAATTGGTAGACGATGATGCCTTCCGGCTGATTATCAACGCCATGCTCATTGCCCGGTATGGAATTGCCGCAATGAAACTGAAAAAGGAGGAAGCATCCCATGACAAGTGATTTCGGAGTAACTGCCGGTCATGTTGAGTATTCCAACCGCCGCTTCGATTTTGACACCCGTCACATGGTGATGATCGAGGTCTACCGGCATACGGCTGCGCTGGACCAATTCGATTACGAACTCCCCGTCTATGATCGGAACGATTCTTACCGTGCCCGGCTGTTTCTGACGGACGAGGAGTACAAAGCCGTTCGCAGAATGGAACTGAACGGGGTTTTGCGCATCCTGCACCATGCAAATGTCGTGGGCGGGTATCTCGTTGACGATAGAAAACCGAAAAGAAAAAACGCCAGAAAATATAAGGAGGAAATGTCATTATGAATACCACTACTACCATTGAAAAGATGATCGAGTCCATCGCCGCTGTCTGCGTCGACCTGGGGCTTCGGGGTGAGTACAGCCCGGAGGAAATCGCAGACCTTGTCTGCGACATTGAGTTTGCTCATATGTATGATGCCCTGCGGGACCGGGCGGAGACTGTGTATGCCTACTCCACGGACGGTGACCGCTCCATGACGCTGAAGTACCGCAGCAGAAAGCTGTTTGACCGGGAGGCTATGGATGATCTCATAATCACCCGCCATGCGTTTATCCATAATTGTCCTCCTGAAATACTCGTTC